>DASRDY010000214.1:0-4653 GCA_035652355.1 Blastocatellia bacterium | reverse complement strand
TCCGTTCGGCATTTCAGACACGACGTGGGCTCCGAGATCGAGGTAGCTTGTTCCGACCGCAATGGTTGCCGGATTGTCTCCGACTACGGTGATGGCCGGTGAGGTGGTGGCGGTGGTAGAGACGGCGGGGGTTGAAGTGGCATGAACCAGTGAAAGCAACTCTCGGACATCATCCTGATTGAGACACTGGTCATCAACGCAGATTTCCTGGCGGGCGTGAAAGCCGTTGGCAAAAATATTATCGATGCTGTTTCCGGCAGAAGCTAACCAATTCCCCACCGCCGGCAGGATGCTTGCCGAACTCGCCGGCGTACTCGACGCCAGAATATTCTCCAGATTCGTTACCCTCGCGTCGAGAGAGTCGACTTTCATGTTGATGGTCTGTACGGAGTCGACAAGGACGGGAATCATCTGACTGTATGCAACTGCTTTCTTTCCGTTGCCGATGGTCGTCACCATCTCCGGGAATATCTGCTCCACATCCTGAGCGATGAAGCCTGAGTGAGTGGTTGCATTACTGTCTTCCCCGTTCCAGTGATACGTGACAGCTTTGAGATTCATTAACTTTGCCAATGTTGATGTGGCATCAAGAGGAGTAATATCCTTCTTCAAGCTTTCGTCCGATGAACAGGTCAGTGACGCATTCGTCGGATCGATGACACAGCTTGCATTGGCATCGGTGAAGCTTGCCACTCCCCCTCCGGTGACGTTGGAGAAGACGGAGAATGCAGTGCTCGGTGTTGAAGTTCCTATTCCCACGTTTCCGTTCGAGTCGATCGTAAGCACTGTTCCCGCAGTTGCAGGATAGTTGTTCTTAATGAAAGCAGTCGTGCTTGCGAGATCTTGTTCGCCTTTGGCTAAGACAGAGGTGAGCATTTCGTAGTCAATACCAAAAATCTGGCCTTGTTTATCGTAGGTCACCGCCTCAGGAATGACGTTGGCCATTTCTTCTGCAATGAAACCAAGTTTCGTACCCGGACCGATATTCGTTTCGGGTTTATACTCAAAAGAAACCGGGCGAAGTTTTAAAATATCAGAAAGACTATAATTCAGATCTGCCACATTTTGTTTGAAACGCAGGGATGAGGCCGTGCAGGTTGAGCCGTTGCCGCGAAGAATTTGGTAATCACTTGTATCAATACAGAGATAGTTGCCGCCGGTGCCTGTGCCTATGCTGGAACTGAAATACACCTGGCCGCCGCCGGATGAGTGGAAAAAGTCAGTACCGTTTTGGAAAAACCGGACTTCGTTGTTTAGATTATTGCCGATCAAAAAGGCGCCGGCCGGTTGGGTACCGAGTCCAAACGAATTTGAACCATCATTTCCAGCTACATCAAGAAAGGTGGGGTTCGAAACGCTATTTCTAAGCCTGATTGATGCCTCAGAAGATTGACCGCTGTCACCAACCTGCAGCAGACCTGTGGGACTACCCGTCCCGATGCCGATGTTGCCGTTGTAATTGATACGCATAGCCTCAGACAGGGTACTGCCGCTGTCGTTTTGTGTAAGAAAAGAAATATCGCTGCCATTTGCTGATGAATTACCGTCTCTGATAAATCTGATTTGACCGCGACCAGTAGTGTCAGTGGGAGAATATTGCGCGTTGAGCGCGAGATATTGGCTAGTGCTAACGCCATTTACGTTTCCGTAGAGCGACAGACCTGCGGTGTTTGCCGCCTGGGCGATACCTAACACGTTCTGGGGATTTGTTGTACCGATGCCGACGTTGCCGCTTGGGTCAATTGTCATTGCGGTATTGGTAATACCGCTAGCGTAAGCATTTGAAGTGCCCAAAAGCATATAGGAGCCGGTCCCGGTTCTTTGCACTCCGATCTTTGCGATCGGGCCGGAGACTAAACGGCCAAAGCTAATGCTTCGGTAAAATGAACCGGAATTGTCGTCGGTTGTCGTAATTTCAAGACTACCTCTTCCCGTACCCGTAAAAGCTGTGTCGGAAGATGACGCAATCATCAGGGCGGTCTGGGGATTTGTCGTCCCGATGCCGACGTTGCCGGTGCTCAAAATTGTCATTCTTGAAGTAAGCGACCCGCCCGTAGGCTCTGTCCCGAACGACATTTTGCCGGCATCGTTATTAGATCCGTCTCTTTGCACTGCAATATTGGCGTAGTCGTAGTAAGTCCCTGAGCCATTCTGGTTAAAAAAGTTGATTTCACTGTCGGCAGTCGATTGCTGATTGCCGACCAATTCTAAGTACGAACCCCTGTTTAACTGTGATGCCTCCATTGTCAGGCTTTGATATCCGGCGACATTGCCTGTCCTGTTCGTGGAATTTGTTCCAATGCCGACGTTGCCGGTTATATACGCAGCCCCGCCGACCGAAAATGTCTGTGCCGGGCTGGTTGTTCCGATGCCGACGTTGCCTGTATTCGTATTAACTGAAAAATCAGGAGTCGCTGAGGTATTGCCAATGTTTAAAACGCCTTGGGAATTGACCAGTGTTTCAAATATGGCTGACGCCTGCGCTCCGGTTGATTCAAGAAACTGCGCCTGATTACCTCCATCAATGCGCAGATTTCCGCCAGAAAGCTCTAGTTTTTGCGAGGGCACTGCTCCAATACCGAAACTTCCGGTGAAATAGCCGTTGCCGAGAACTGAAAAAGTTTGAGCCGGGCTTGTCGTCCCCACCCCCACATTACCTGTATTTGCCACGATCAGACTTGTAGCAGTACTCGAACCGACCACGAACTCTGGCCCTGCACCGATGCCGTTCGGGTTAACGGAGAGAAGTCCCCACGGGGTGCTTGAGGCGATTCCGACATTGCCGCTTGAACTTTGCACCACGAACTGATTCGCTCCGACCGCAAATCCTCCGGTGGATATAGTTGATGTTGCGACTGTACTTGTCGCATTGAAATTGCCGAAGGTCGGAGTGGAGGTGGCGATGACGTTTGAGTTCGCGTCAGTTGCAAGGAGGGAGTTTGCCGAAGCTGCGGTGAGTTTAACAGACGACGTGGCAATGATCGATGCAGCGGTGATCGTTCCTCCGTCGAAGTAGCCTGACCCTGCAACTGTCAGTCTGAAGCCTGGAGTGGACGATGACACTCCAAGGTTTCCGTTCGATGTCACGGTGAGGTACTTGGCGTTGGTGGTCGAAGCGACGGTGAAAATATCTGCGGTCTGATTTGCTTCACCGGCGACAAGGAGGGTTGTGGTCGCGGTGTGTCCTCCGGCGTCGTTGATGAACGCCGGCTGGTTGAATTCGAACCTCGAGTCCCCGTGGCTCCAGGTAAGGAGGGCGTTCGGCTGGACGGAACCGCGGAAGAAGATGAGGGAGATGTCGTCTGCGTCGGCGGTTGACTGGGCGGAGTCGATCGACCAGGTCTTCGACGACGTTCCTCCTGCTGTTGTACTTGCCGCCGAGAGATTGTTTGCGACGACCGTGCCGGCGTAAATATTGTTCCAGTAGAAGGTCGGCGAGCCGAGATTGTACGTGGTGTTCTGATTCGGCACCAGGTTCGACTGGATGGAAGAATTGACGATGAGGTTCCCCGAGCTCGAATTGCCAATAGTGGTGGAATTGCCGTCGACGAAGAGGTTTCCTCCAATGTGAGCATCGCCGGAGGTCTGCAACACGCCGTTGGTAGTAGTTGAAATACCAATGCCCAAACCTCCGGTGATGTAACCCGAACCGGTGAGAGAAAGTTTCTGCGAGGGTGAAGCTGTAGCGATTCCGAAGTTGCCTGAAGAACTGAGGATTAAGCTCGTTGCGCTGGTTGAACCAATGACGAATTGAGGGCCAGAACCAATTCCGTTTGGATTGATTGAGAACAGTCCCCACGGTGTTGTCGTTGCAATGCCGATGTTGCCGGAGTTTTGCTGGACAACGAACTGATTTGTTCCTACTGCAAATCCTCCGGTTGATATGGTGGAGGTGGCGGTGGTAGTTGTTGCAGAGAAGACGTTTGCGGCGAGGTATCTCCAGGCTGAGACTCCGGGCACGAGGATGTCGCCGGCATATGTGCTTGTTGCGGTGGATGTTTCGCTAATACCCGATGCCAGCGTTGTCGTTCCCGTAATGGTTGTTCCGGAATCGAGGAGGAGATTGCCGGTGAAGTGGGCGGTACCGGCTACGTCGAGCGAATATGCAGGGGAAGTGGTGCCGATGCCGACGTTGCCGGACGCAAGGACGGTGTTGAAGGAGGTGGTGCCAGAGAAACCTCCATTTTTGACCGTGGGGTTGGTGATAGTCGGCGACGAGATGGTCGTGTTGTAGAGATTGTCGATCTGCTGGCTTTGGGCCACCTGCTGGTAGACGTTGGTGACAGAACCTCCGGTGGAGAGACCGGCTAAGCTCGTGTTGAGATCTCCGACCAATTGGTTTTTCAGAGCCAGAAGCTGGGAGGTAAGGTCATCCTGAGTGATTCCGGAGGAAACGGCGTACGGCTGCGGAACAATCTTTTCGATTACTTTGGTGATGACCGGCTGAGTGATGACCGGAATGTTTTTTGCGACTGGTTTTGAAACAGTTTGAGTTGTGGTTGCAATTGCAACTTCCGGTGTCGGAACGGTGATTGCCTTATCCTTCGGCACGACATACACCGTCGGGACGTTGAGGCCGAGGAGAGAAAGCAGTGAACTTTTGGCGGAGTCGTAGAGATTTGCCGTCTGGGTTTTTTCGTCTGTGACACTTCC
>DASRDY010000213.1:0-112258 GCA_035652355.1 Blastocatellia bacterium | reverse complement strand
AGCGCCTGTGGCTGCAACCGATTATGGAAGGCAAAGTCAGCACGAGCAGGAAGCTGGTTGAAATCAAGTTGGCAGAAAAAGATACCGTGCGGTATCTGAGGGGTCCTTTTTTTCCTTGACACCTCGCCTCTATTGGCTGTTAGGATCGCTGCAGAACAACGGCGGCCCGTCGTCCACACTAGCGTTGTTGCCGGGGAGTCCTGCCATCAATAACGGTATTGCGGGCGCAACGACTACCGATCAACGTGGTGTTACTCGACCGCAAGGCAGTGGGATAGATTCAGGCGCTTATGAGCTGCGCAGCCCGCTTGACAGTTCAGTCAGTGTCGGTACTTCCGGAAGCCCGTCAAACAATGGCGACTCGGTTACATTTACTGCTACGGTTTCCGCGGTAGGAGTCAGCGGCACTCCGACAGGAACAGTACAATTCAAAGATAACGGCACCAGTTTGGGTTCGCCTGTATCGTTATCGTCTGGTGCTGCTGCGTTGACAACCGCGGCTCTGACTGGCGGAACGCACACCATCGCTGCCTTTTACAACGGAGACGACACTTTCGATCCAAGCAGCGGCACGGTTTCGCAGACTGTAAACGATCCCACTCCTGCCACAACCGGCCTCAGTCCGAATTCTGCTACTTCCGGCAGCGGCGCATTTACATTAACTGTAAACGGAACCAGTTTTGTTAATGGAGAAGTTGTGCGATGGAATGGCAGCAACCGCACAACCACATTTATCAGCAGCACGCAGTTGCAGGCAGCAATTCTGGCCTCCGACTTGTCTACGGTAGGTCCGGCCAGTGTCACGGTGTTCGATCCGGCCTTCACCGTCACGTCTAACGCGCAGACATTTACGGTAAATCCCATATTGGTTACAAACCTGAACGATAGCGGTACAGGTTCATTACGCGCAGCGCTGTCAACAGTCACCAGCGGCGGAGTTATCGGTTTTCAGGCAGGTCTGATCGGCACTATTCATCTGGCCAGCGCTCTGCCCATAAATACAGGTTGCACCATAACAGGACCGGGCGCCAGCCTGATAACTATCGATGGGGGAAATGCCGTTCAAATTTTTTCGGTGAGTGCCAGCCCGTTCTCAATATCTGGCTTGACCATTGCCAACGGTTTCGACAATGGCGGTTTTGGCGGTGGTGCATTTAGCACTACTGGCACGGTGAGCGTCGACAGTTGCGTGTTTTCCCACAATACGACCACCAAGAGCGGCGGTGCGATCTTTAACTTTGCGTCAACGCTTAATGTCAGCAACAGTACGTTTATCGGTAACACCGCGCAAACCGATATGGGCGGCGCCATATCGAATCTGGGTAATAGCTCACAGGCTACATTGACTATCACCAACAGCACGTTTACTCAGAATTCCGGAACTTTCGGTGGCGCCATCGGCAACCAATCTTTGACCGGAAGTGGTAAGGGAGTAGTGACTATTACCAACAGCACCGTTTCAGGAAACAGCGCGACTGCAGGTGATGGCGGCATATACAGCGCTACTCTGAGCAGCGCTACCGCATCCGTTACCGTGTTGAATTGCACGATTGCCAATAACACCGCACCAAGCGGGGCCGGAATTGAAAATGACAAGGCTACCGGCACTCCTACGTTCAATGTTAAAAATACAATTATCAGCGGGAACACCCCTGTTAACGTGGCGACTGTTAATGGCGCAACGATAACCTCACAGGGCAACAACATCATCAGCGATAACCCGGCAACTGGATTTACTGCTTCAGGAGATAAGAAGAACACGAATCCGTTGCTCGGACCGTTGCAGAGCAACGGCGGACCGACGCAAACAATGGCCCTGTTACAGGGCAGCCCGGCCATCGATGCCGGCAACAATACCGGCGCACCGGCTACTGATCAACGTGGAGTTACGAGACCGCAGAATGGGACTGTCGATATTGGGGCTTACGAACTTCGTAATCCAATCAACAGCTCGACCAGTGTCATAACGTCTGGCAGCCCGTCAAATGGCGGGGATTCAGTTACATTTACGGCTACTGTGTCTCCGGTGGGAACTTCTGGCACGCCGACAGGCGCAGTGCAGTTTTTAGACAACGGCTCAAACCTTGGCTCGCCCGTTCCATTGGTGAACGGAGTTGCTGCATTAACAACAACACAAGTGGGTTCGGGAACCCGCACCATTACCGCGGCATACGCTGGTGATTCGACCTTCGATCCCAGCAGCGGCACCGTAACCCAGGTCGTTATTCCGCAGACGTTCGTCGTTACAACCAATGCAGATTCGGGCACAGGGTCATTAAGAGATATTTATACGGCAGCCCCGGACGGATCGATCATCACCTTCGGAATCAATGGAACGATAACTTTCCTGAGCAAGATCACGATCACGAAGAATATCGTTATTCAGGGTCCTGGCGTCAGCGTCGTAACCCTGAGCGGCGGCGGGGCTACGAATTTGTTCGAAGTCGATTCCGGTTCTCTTACCATTTCTGGCCTGACACTTGCCAATGGCTTTAACACTGCCGGTGACGGCGGAGCGATCTTTAATAACGCGGCAACCGTTAGTGTCAGCAATTGCGTCTTTTCCAACAATGCCGTCAATAGCTCCTCGTTCTTGTTTGGCGGAGCGATTTCCAATGAACTAGCCAGCACACTGACAGTGGATCAGAGCACCTTCATCAACAATCATGCCGACGGTGGCGAGGGTGGTGCGATTTTCAATTCCGGTCGCACAGGGTTGTCAACCGCGACCATTACCAATAGCACATTTACTGGAAACTCGTCTCCGTTCGGCGGCGCAATAGAAAATGAAGGCGACAGTGGAACCGCCAATCTGATCTTAACAAACTGCACCATTACTGGTAATAGCGCTGCCAGTGAAGGTGGCGGCCTCGATAATCACGCGGGCCAGTCAACTGCGACGTCGACTCTGCTTAACGTTACCATTGCTAATAATACTGCTCCGGGTGGTAATGCTGTTTCAGACAGCGGCAGTTTTACCAATACGGTCACGGCAAAAAATTCGATCTTTAAAGGCAGCAGTGGTTTTGTCTTTAGCGGCACAGTCAATTCTCTCGGTAATAATATCGTGTCGGATACTACTTCAGGATTTGCCGGTTCTGGTGATAAAACAAATACGGATCCGTTGCTGGGGCCACTGCAAAATCATGGCGGTCCGACGCAGACAATGGCTCTGCTTGCGGGCAGTCCGGCCATAGACGCGGGTAATAATACCGGCGCTCCGGCAACCGACCAGCGCGGCATAGCGCGACCGCAGAATGGAATCGTCGACATTGGCGCCTATGAATTCCGCGCTCCAAACAGCACAACCGGTGTAATTACTTCTGCGAGCCCCATTACCGCTGGAACATCCGTAACATTCACGGCCACCGTTTCATCTACAGGACCCGCTGCCACACCGACAGGTACAGTTCAGTTTCTGGACAACGGTGTAAACCTTGGTTCGCCGATTACATTAGTCAATGGCGTTGCAAGTTTGACAACGTCGAGTGTTGGTCTGGGAACTCGCACAATAACTGCCCAATACAATGGCGATGTTAATTTTGAAACGAGTTCAGGTACCGTAACGGAGCAGGTAACCGGAATTTCATTTGTAGTCACCAGCACCGCAGATTCCGGTCCTGGCACTCTCCGAGATATTTACAACGCAACACCCACTGGCGCGCAGATCACTTTCGCCGTGACTGGAACAATCACATTGCTCAGTCCAATCACAATTACCGGTGATGTGATTATTCAGGGACCCGGGATCAATGTTGTGACCCTCAGCGGCGGCGGGACGACCAATCTATTTGTGGTCAATTCCGGAACTACGACCATCTCCGGGCTTACTCTTGCTAACGGTTTTAACAACACCACAGGTGGCGCTGCAATATTTAACAACGGCGCGGCCGTGAATATCAGCAACTGTCTGTTCTCCAATAACCATGCGCAGACCGTATCGAACTCAGTTAATGGAGCGGCAATTGCAAACGTCAGCGGAGTGCTGACCATTGATCAAACAACGTTCAGCAACAACGCCACAGGTCCCGTTAATGTCGGTGCGGAAGGCGGTGCGATTTACAATTTCGGCAACACCACGCCCGCAACAGCGACAATTACAAACAGCACGTTCAACAACAATTCCGCAGATTTCGGTGGCGCTATTGGAAATCTGGGCGGCGGCGCCGTCGCAACACTATCCCTGACCAATTGCACGATCAGCGGTAATGCGGCTACGACATCAGCGTTTTCATCTGCAGGAGGTATAGACCAATTTTCTGCAGGTTCAGATACATCCGTGACGCTGGTTAACACGACATTTGCAAACAACACTGCCCCACCGGCGTCAGGTTCCGCCAATAATATCTCTTCGTTTAGCAGCACCGGAACCTCCACGGTAAATTCCAGGAACTCTATTTTCTCAGGCAGCCCCAGTGCTCCAAACTTCACCGGAGTACCGGTAACATCTCAGGGCAATAATCTCTCGACAGACAGTCCGAGCGGATTTGTTGCTTCAGATAAGGTCAACACAAATCCTTTATTAGGCCCATTGCAGAACAATGGCGGACCAACATTCACGCAAGCGTTGTTGCCAGGCAGTCCAGCCATCGACGCTGGCAGTACCAGTGGAGCGCCCACGACCGATCAACGAGGCGTTACAAGACCGCAGAATGGAACGGTTGATATCGGAGCCTATGAAGTACGCGCCACATCGAACAGTTCCACCAGCGTAATAACCTCAGGCAGTCCGTCAAACGGAGGGAGTCCGGTAACATTTACTGCTACGGTTGTTGCCGTCGGAACATCGGGAACGCCGACCGGATTCGTGCAGTTTGAAGACAACGGAGTTGCCCTGGGGGCGCCAGTGGCCATGGTAAATGGTGTAGCCGCCTTGACGACATCCGGAGTCGCCGGTGGAACGCGAACCATTACTGCGGTATATGAAGGCGACCCGACATTCGATCCTAGTTCCGGAACAGTCACGCAGCAGGTTATCAATCCGACACCGGTTACCAGCGGACTCAACCCCAGCTCGGTTCTGGTTGGTTCTGGAGATTTCACGCTGACGGTTCTTGGAAGCTCGTTCGCAAATGGAAACGTCGTTCAAATCAATGGCAGCGGGCGCGCAACGACGTTCATCGACAGTACGCATCTGCAGGCAACAATTCTGGGTTCTGATATCACTTCGCAGGGAACGGCAACTGTTACCGTATTTGAGCCGAGCATTCCGGCGACATCAAATCCGCAGGCGCTCACGATAAATAATATCTATACGGTCATTAACACGAATGATGACGGACCTGGATCTTTGAGGTTTGGACTTGGTCTTGTACCGGCGGGCGGAACAATAAACTTCGATCCAAGCGTGACCGGATCAATTCAGACTCTCAGCACTCTGTCGATTTCCAATAGCTACACGATAAACGGTCCTGGCGCTAACGTCTTGACGATTGATGGAATCAACTTCTTCGGCAGGATCTTTACAGTTACCGCAAACGGCGCGACGCTCTCAGGATTGACTATAGCAAACGGGATCATGTCCTCGGGCGGAGGATTGTCGAACAATGGACACACCGTAACGATAAACAGTTGCGTATTCTCAGGTAACCAGGCGAACGGAACGACCGGAGGTGGCGCGATCGTCAATAACGGTGGCGGCACGATGACGATAAACGACAGCACCTTCATCAGCAACAGCTCCAGCACGCAGGGTGGAGCAATCGTCAATTCCGGCTCGACCGCAACTACAACTCTGACAATCAATCGCAGCACATTTACAGGCAACAGTGCTGCTACCGGCGGCGCGATTATAAATGTGACGTCCGGTCGCAGTGCCACATTGAACATGACGAATTGCACGGTTACTGGAAATACATCCAGCGGCAATACAACTGGCGCCGGTATCGACAATTCGGCGGTAACGTCCGCTCAGACAGCGTCAACAACGTTGACGAATTGCACGATTGCAGGGAATAGCGCGAGTGGAACCAGCGTTGCCGGCGGTATTCGCAACAGGAAAGGCAGCGGCACTGCTACCTTTAACGTCAAGAATTCAATTATCAGTGGTAACTCGACGCCGAATGCTCTGGTTAGCGGCACGAGCGTTGTCTTCACCTCGTCTGGCAATAACGTGCTCAGCGACAGCCAGGCCAACTTCAACGCAACCGGCGACAAGATAAACACTGATCCACTGCTGGATTCATTGCGGAATAATGGCGGGTTGACAACGACAATGGCACTGTTGCCAGGAAGCCCAGCGATAGACAACGGTAACAATACTGGCGCTCCTGCTACGGATCAACGCGGAGTTGCCCGACCACAAGGCGCTAAAGTTGATTCGGGAGCCTACGAATTTCGGGCAAACAGCGCGATCAGCATTGGCAGTTCGTTAAATCCTTCAACCAACGGTCAAAACGTAACGCTCACCGCGACGGTGACGCCGATAGGAACTGCAGGAACTCCCGGCGGATCGGTTCAATTCTCTGACGGCGGAACTCCTATCGGAATTGCCAACGTTACTGCCGGTACGGCAACTTTCTCGACAACGGCACTTTCAATAGGCTCGCATTCGATCAATGCTTTGTATCTGGGGGATGGAACTACCTTCGACGATAGTATCAGCAACACTATCCCGCAACAGGTTAACAGCGCACCTCCGGCAATAACCAGGATCAGTCCCAGCTTCTCCGGCCCTGGAGGCCCCGATTTTACTTTGACGGTTAATGGGACTGGCTTTGTGAACGGCGATAGTGTCAATTGGAATGGATCCAGCCGCACAACCACTTTCATCAGTAACACTCAATTGCAGGCTCAAATTCTGGCGGCCGACATTGCTTCCAATAGCACCAACAGCGTTACTGTATTTGATTCCGCACAAAATGCTATCTCAAACGCGGCAACGTTTACGGTTGGCGACACAGTTCATGTGACAACGCTAGCCGACGACGGACCGGGGTCATTGCGCGAAGCGGTCACTCTTGTGCCGTCCGGTGGGAACATCGTTTTCGATGTTACGGGCACGATCACGCTGCATAGCATGATCAATATATTTACTCCGTGCTTAATCAACGGACCGGGCGCTTCACAGCTCATGATCCATGGTGATGGCACGACTGGGCTGTTTGGCTTGAACGCTTCACCGATCACTTTCTCGAATCTGACGTTTGACGGTGGTCACGCTTCCTCGCTTGGCGGCGGTGGAGCAATGCTCAACAATTCTAACGTAATCAATATCGACAATTGCGTTTTCTCGAATAATAGCGTGTCCGGCTCAGGAAATGCGGGCGGCGCCATTGCGAATTACCTGGGCGGAACGTTCAATATCACCAACACAACATTTATCAACAACACGGCTCCAACCAGTAAGGGCGGAGCGATCTACAGTCAAGGCGCCATTAGTGGCGCCACGCTGAATATTACAGGCAGTACGTTCACTCAAAATTCCGCTTCTCGCGGTGGCGCGATATACAACGAAACCTTCAATGGCGGTTTTAACGTCACCTTAACAATGACAAACTGCACCATCAGTGGGAATAGTTCTACCAGTACCAGTAGTGCGGTTACTGCGGGAGCGATCGTTAACACGGTCTCGAATGGAAGCGGAACCGGCACAGCGACCGCTACTCTGATTAACTGCACTCTCGCCAATAATACCGCAGCAGGCACAGGCACTGCGAATTCCATAACCAATCGAACCGTTGCGGGTGGAATAGCTACCTTTAATGTTCTAAACACTATCATCACTGGTGCCAGTCCGACCGTTACTACAAGCGGCACTACCTTCACTTCGCAGGGTAACAATATTCTCAGCGACAGCCCGAGCGACTTCAACGCTTCGGGCGATAAGGTCAACACAGATCCATTGCTTGGCATCTTGCAGAGCAATGGAGGTCCGACACAAACTCATGCATTGCTGCCGGGGAGCCCCGCCATCGACGCGGGCAATAATTCCGGAGCGCCTGCGACTGATCAGCGGGGCGTAACTCGACCTGTCAATCCAACCGTCGATATCGGGGCTTTCGAGAATCTGATAAACCTCAGTCCATCGACCTTAGGATTGATAGTTGTGGGCGTACCCGTCAACCAGACGATCTCTGCTATGGGCGGAACGCCTGGTTACTCGTTCGCCTTTACGGGCACACTGCCGACTGGTCTTTCACTGTCGAGCGGAGGAGTCCTATCAGGGAACCCGACGGCGAGTGGAAGCTTTGACTTCACAGTAACGGCGACGGATTCCAGTGGTTTTTCTGGCAGCCGACCTTACACTGTTGTTGTCGACAATGCGCCGACAGCAACGGTCAATTTGAATACTGGTTCGCCTCTGACGAACGATACGCTTACTGCGACCGCAACCAGTTCTGACGCCGACGGTCAGTTGGTTTCGTTGACTTACGTATGGAAAAAGAATGGCTCGACCATCCTGCGAACCGTGACGAAGAACACCGGCACTAATGCCGATCTGACCGATTCGCTTGATCTGAGCGGGGCGGGGAATGGTGATAAGGGTGACCTGATTACAGTCGAGGTCACACCTAACGACGGATTAATCAACGGCGCTATCGCTACGGCATCGGCGACAGTCGCAAACACCGCGCCAACGGCGACAGTAAATCTCAATACAAATTCGCCACAAACTAAGGACACTTTGACAGCGACGGCCACCAGCGCCGATGCAGATAGCGATACTGTCTTTTTGACCTACGTCTGGAAAGTCAACGGTGTCCTTCGCAGAACAACGACCACAAACGCGCTGACGGATACGTTTGATGTCAGTCAGTCAGGCAACGGCGATAGAGGAGACACAATCACAGTTGAGGTCACGCCAAATGACGGAATTATCGACGGCAGCATTGTTTCTGCGTCTGCTACAGTAGCCGATTCGGCGCCGACCGACATTTCCCTTTCGAATAGCAGTATCGCGGAAAACAATCCTGTTGGAACTACTCTCGGAACATTTACTACAACCGATCCGGATTCCGGGGATACGCAAACCTATTCCCTCGTCAGTGGAACGGGCAGCGATGATAATGCGTTGTTCACAATCAGCGGCAATGCACTGATGACCAATGCGTTTTTCGATGCCATAGTCAAATCCAGCTATAGCATCCGCGTGAGCTCGACAGATCAGGACGGACTCTCATTCGAGAAGGTATTCACGATAACGATTACAAGTCATCGAGCTCCGATTGTTGTAAACACTCTGTTGGATACAATTGCTGATGACGGTCAGTGCACACTGCGTGAAGCCATCCAGTTGACCAACACGCATATTCCGGTTAGTGCCACATCGGGAGAGTGTGTGCTGGATACCAGCAACCCCGCTCATATTACTTTTAGCGTTAGCGGAACTGTAACTCTGCAGACGGCGCTGCCGGCTATCGATAGCAATGTTAGCATCGATGGCCCGACCGCAAACGCGTTAAAGATTCAGCGTCTGAGTGGAAGCATCTCTATCCCAAGTTTCAGCGTTTTCACCGTCAACAGTGGTCCAACTGCGGCGATTTCTAATCTGACTATCTCCGGCGGAGACTCAGTCAATGGCGGCGGTATTAATAACGCTGGAAATCTCACTGTCAGCAATAGCACAGTTACCGCTAATAATGCTTCGTCCGGCGGTGGTGGATTAAGCAACAGCGGCACGCTGACCATCAGCAACAGCACGGTATCCGGTAACAGCGGTGGCGGCATCTTCAATACAGGTACCCTCGCTGTCAGCAGCAGCACAATTACGAGCAATATCGGTGGCGGTGTCGTTCACAACAAGGGGACAGCCAGCATCGGCAATACAATTATTGCTGGCAATAACGGCCCGCTGGATAGTCCCGACATTAAAGGCGATTTCACTTCGCAAGGCCACAACCTGATCGGAAAGGGCGACGGCGGCACGGGATTCACCAATGGCAGCAACGGTGACCTTGTAGGGACTGTGGCTTCGCCAGTTGATCCGAGACTGGGGCCTTTGGCCGACAACGGCGGACCGACGTTCACTCACGCTTTGCTTGTCGGCAGCCCTGCATTCGATGCTGGAAGTGTTGGTGGTCCGACAACCGATCAACGCGGCTTTGCGCGAGGCATCCCTGATATCGGGGCATACGAAGCTCAACCGTGGATTTCGGCCATTCCAGATCAAAGAACGCCGATCAATACGTCTGCTTCCGTCAATTTCACGATTGGTGACACGGCTATTACCAATCCGGCGATCTCGAGCGTGGTCGCTACTTCGAGCAACCAGTCGGTTGTTGCTGATGGGAATCTGATTATCACAGGCAGTGGAGGCAATCAGACATTGACTGTTACGCCTGCGTCCAATCAGACCGGAGCGACAACGATTACCGTCACGGTTGCGGCTGGCAACAGTACGATGAGCACCAGCTTCATCTTCACCGTCGATCCGGCCGGCACGTGCACGTCGGATACTGCAACCGTTGATCCATCATCGAGCGGCAGCATTTCGACTTTGACAAACGGCTGTGGATCAACAGTCGTAATGGCAACACTAACCCGCGATGCGTCCGGAGCAGGGACAGCCTATCTTTACGGGGCGACCTATAACAGCAATCCGTCAGGCGTTTCGATATTCGATGTCGGCGGCGGCTTTATCGATTTGAGAGTCACAAATCCTGGTGCGACGGATTCGGTGACAGCGAATTTCTACTATCCACCGACGATAGTCGATCCAAATGAATCGAATCTGAAACTGTTCTTCTTTAATGGCAGCGGCTGGCAAATCGTTAAGAGCAGCGGAGGTATCGATCCTGTTAAAAACACGACTGACAATCTGGACGGCACGACTTCAGGTGGGCGAATCACGGTCGTGTTCGACAGCACCAGCAGCCCGATGCTGTCGCAATTGACTGGGACCATCTTTACGATGAGTACAGTGTCTACTCCTACTGCAGTCGACTTCAATTCCGCAACTGTGACTAATACTGCCAATTCAAATGTGATTGAGTGGACGACTGGCATGGAAGTCAACAACCTTGGCTTCAATATCTATCGCGAGGCAGGCGGCGAACGGGTTAAAGTAAATCCATCGCTCATTGCGGGCACGGCGCTGATGGTCGGCGGCAATGTAAGAGTCGAGGCCGGAAACGGCTACGCCTGGATTGATAATAATGCTGGTGCCAATGCTTCTTATTGGATCGAGGACGTGGATCTTAACGGAACCAGCGTTTGGCACGGCCCGTTTGGGGTAACCGCTTCATCCGGCGCTAGCAGCCTTCGATCCAGATCGACTCTGATTTCCGAGTTGAACCGAAGTATCAGCAGTCAGGACGATTCGACGCGGCAAACGGGTTATCCTGCGGGCTTCAACCTGATATCAAATCCGACCGGTTCTGCTCTATCAGTGACAAATGGGCGCTCCCCGAGCAGACCAGCGCCTATTCCGGTGTCATTGCAAAAGCAATGGTCCATCACGTCGCGATCCGCAATCAAGATCGCCATCAACAAAACGGGTTGGTATCACCTGAATATGGCCGATCTGATGGAAGCCGGATTGGATTCCGGCGCTAATCCACAAACTCTGCAGATGTTTGTCGGCGCGACTGAGATTCCGATTCGGGTCACCAGCGCCAATCCCGGAACACTGTCGGCTACGGACTCGGTCGAGTTCTATGGCCCGGCAATCGATACTCCAACATCGAATACGCAGATTTACTGGCTGGTCTCCGGCATACAATCAGGCAAGCGCATTGGCACTCAGCAATCGCCAGGGGCGTCGAACAACACTGGTCCCGGGTCATTCCTGTACACGGTTGAGCGCAAAGACCGCACGCTCTATTTCTCCAGCTTGCTGAACGGCGATCAGGAGAACTGGTTCGGCCCGATCGTCAGCACCACGGCAGCGCAGCAGTCGGTAACTGTTGATCACCTTGATAAAAACTCCACCGCGCAGGCGTCAATCGAAATCGCTCTGCAAGGAGTCACAACCAATGGCCATAATGTGAAGTTGATGCTCAACGGATCAGCGGTCGAGAACATTACATTCAACGGAATGGCTCACAATACGACGATGCTGGCGATTCCGCAATCTTCTCTGATTGAAGGAAACAATGAAATAAGCATCGTCGCGCTGAATAGCGGTGATGTTTCTTTGGTTGATTATGTGCGGATAACCTATGCACATACGTACACCGCCAACAACAATAGCTTGTTTACAACTGTACCTGCATCGCAGCCTGTGCAAATGAACGGCTTTACGTCCGATCAGATCAGGGCTATCGATGTTGCGAATCCTAATCAGCCGATCGAGGTGGAGGGAACGATTGGCGGAGAAAGTGGCGATTACTCAGTCAGCTTCGGTCCGGCAATGCAGCGTAACCTGCTTGTCTTTACGCCGGATCAGATGATGTCGCCGTTGTCGATTACTGCGAACCAGCCTTCAACTCTTAACAAGAGCGTCGGTGCGAATTTCGTAATAATCACCTACAAGAACTTCGCTCAAAGCATTCAACCGTTTGTGGCGTTCAAACAGAGCCAGGGCTATTCGGTAGCAGTAGTAGATGTAGAAGACATTTACGATGAATTCAGTTATGGAGTGCACTCATCTTATGCCGTGAAGGACTTCCTGAACTGGAGTTATCTGCACTGGCCGAAGCAACCTCAATACGTGCTGTTGGCTGCAAGCGCGAGCCTTGATCCTAAGGGTTATGAAGGCCTTGGCAATCAGGACTTCATTCCGACGAAACTGATCGACACCAGCAGCATGGAAACCGCCAGTGACGATTGGCTGGTTGATTTCGATAACGACGGCAGACCGCAGATGTCCATTGGACGCTTACCTGTGCGTACCGCCGCAGATGCCAGCAGTCTGGTCAACAAGATCATCGCCTATGAACAGTCAGGCAAGGCGCAGGCGGCGGTGCTTGTCAGCGACATCAGCGACAACGCCGATTTCAATAGACCGAACAATCAGATCAAGGCGCTGATTCCATCTCAGATGAACGTTGTGAGTATTGTTAGAGGACAAACCACGACGGACGCAAAGACTGATCTGTTAGATCAACTATCGCAGGGTGATCGCATAGTTAACTACGAAGGTCACGGATCAGTCAATTTGTGGAGAGGCAATTTACTGACAAGCAATGACGTACCTGCTTTGCAAAACAAACGAGTTGCGCCGCTGATAGTGACGATGACTTGTTTGAACGCTTACTTTATGGATCCCAGGGCAACAAGCCTTGGCGAGGCCCTGATTAGGGTGCAAAATGGCGGCTCGGCTTCGGTTTGGGCATCGACGTCGATGACTGACACCGGAAACCAGGCCGTTATGAATCAGGCGTTTTTCAATCAAATATTCAGCAATGCGAATATTACGATCGGGCAGGCGATTAGAAACGCCAAGTCGGCGGAATCAGATAACGATGTTCGCCGAACCTGGGTTCTCTTTGGCGATCCAACAATGATCATCAAACGATAAATCGCGATTTTCCCATTCACCTGTCTAAACCAAAACGGATGCCGAAAGGCATCCGTTTTGACGAGAGTAGATAAAACTGTTCTAAATGTGTGGTGTGGTGGATAGTGCAGATTTACGGGTTTTGAGAGGTCATTCCGTAAATCGCAAATTATGCATCTATAGAATCACCGCCTTTCCCCAAGATTTCTAAGACAATAAGGCCTACCTGTTATTGATAACCGCAGGCACTTGCTTAAATTATGATAGAGTCATTCAAACCGGGTTCCCGCTGTTGAAATCTCGCTTAAATGCTGTGTTATCGAGGCTTGCGTCCAACTCGGGCGGTTCCAATGGCCGTCGGTGGTCGGTCAATCTGACTGAAAATTGCGCTATTGGTGAGGAATGAGAGACTCGGACAGAGGTTCTTTAACGATCTAAAACAGTAAGTGGCTCGGTTAACCCTGACAGACTTATGAAGTGGGTTAAAGGGATCTGCGCGCTTTCCTCTGCTTTGTGCTTTGGTTGAATGCGGGTACGCGACTGCCTGCTCCGAGTTTCTTAATTTCGTTGCGAATATCATCCAAAACCATTTTTCGAACCTTGTTTCGCATGCGCTCTGTGCGGTTTGCCGTCAGATGCTCGATCAGCAGAATCGTGCGGTGCCACGAGCTTTCAAATTCGTCCGCGATTCTGGAAATCCGACTAATATCATAGGGAATCGCTATTAAATCGACGCCAATTCGAGCGAAGACGGTCAAATATCTTGCAGTTGCCAGGTCTGGACAAATCAATCTACGGCGCCCGATTTTCAGTTCTATGCCCAGCAACGTATGCATAATCTCGCTGGCACCGCCGCGCTTTTCTGCGTCCAGCTGATACTGTCGCGACCGATTTGATAAAACCAAATGATGATACAGAATAGGTATCGCTTGCGAGCCAATCTGTAACTTTATGCGCTCCGCGATTTCGGCGGTTGTTTCTGTGTGCTCGGAGGTCTTATCGCGCATTACGCTGGAATGATCGTCTGGAAAAAAAGAAATAATGTGCGGCTCAAAAATCACCTGGCGGCGGACAACAGATTAACTACTGTCCCGGGAATTATTCCGAGATAAAGAGTGCCGACTACCGTGATTACCAGAGTCACCACAATCGGAACAGGGATTCGCGCAGGTTCGTAGGTCTGCTCCGACTCGCTGAAAAACATCTTAACCAGCGGCCGCAGATAGTAGTAAACCGATGCGGCGCTGTTCAGAACGGCAACAATAACAACCGGGTGCAGATTATCTTTCGCCCAGGCCGCCTTGAAGACCAGGAATTTGCCCATAAATCCAGCAGTCAGTGGAAAACCGGCAAGACTCGCCATAAACAGAGCGAACGTCAACGACAATCCCAGCGATTTAAAACCTATCCCCGCATAATCGTCAATAGATGTCAGTCTGTCGTCTTTTCTTGCAATCAATGTGATGACGGCAAACGCCCCGATGGTCAGTATCGAGTACGACATCATGTAAAAGACGACCGACTTCCAATCTCCCGCCAGGAAACCCACCAGCGCATAACCCGCGTGCGCTATCGAGGAATACGCCAGCATTCGCTTTATGTTGTTCTGAACCATTGCCACAACATTACCGAGAGTCATCGTCAGAACAGCAACCACGGTCATTGCCCGGATCCAATGTTCGGTTAAGTTGTTCGCGACTGTGATGTCTTCAGGCCTTGCTCCCGAAATAGCGGGATCGTAAAAGGCCACGGCAAATACCAGCAGAAACGCTGCGAATGCTGCTGCCTTCGGACCGGAAGCCATAAAGCCGGTCACTGGACTCGGCGCACCTTCATACACATCAGGGGTCCACACGTGAAATGGCGCAGTTGCGACTTTAAAAGCGAATCCAATGAACATCATCGCGGCGCCAACAAAGAGAAGTCCTTCGGATGTGAGACCTCCCGCGGCATGGATTGCCTTTTGAATTCCTGCAAGATTCGTGGTCTTTGTCGCGCCATACGTCAGCGCAATTCCGTAAAGCAGAAACGCAGTCGAGAACGAACCCAGGATGAAATACTTCATCGAAGCTTCGTTCGACCTGCTGTCCGTACGTCGATAACCCGCCAGCACGTAAGTCGTGATTGAAACAGTTTCCAGTCCCAGGAAAATAATGACAAGATCATTTGCGGCCGCCATCAGCAGCATCCCTGTTGTGGCGAACATTAACAGCGCAAAAAATTCACCACTGGGCAAATCTTCGTCCTGAGTCCAATAAATCGCAACCAAAACCGTAAGCCCGGCCACCACGAGAAACACCAGATCAAACGAGAACCTGAACTGGCTGGTCTTGATCATGTTGTTGAAGGACGGTGCGAGATTCCGATCCCACAGGGTTATGACCGAGACAATTGCAGCTATAGTTCCCCACAGTGCCGTGAATCCCGTGATTCGGCTCTTTGGCTCGTTGCGGCCAAGAACAGAATCGATGACCATCACCGCTATTCCGGTGAGCGACGTGATCAACTCCGGGCCTATTGAAAGTAGTGAAACACCGCTGTCAGACTGCATAATTTATTTCTTAAATGTCGGCGATACGCTCGCAATTCCTTCAGTCGGCGCATTGACCACTGTTTGCTGAACTTCCTTCGCGGAGGCTTCAGTTCGGCGCAGGAAATACATCGGGTATACGCCCATAAACAATGTCAGCGCCAGTAAAGGCGTTAATACGAATTTCTCTCTCAGACTCAAATCCGTCAGCGTTTGATTTTTCGGGTTGCTGTTTTCGCCCATAAAGACCCGCTGGTACATCCATAACATATAACACGCCGACCAGATGATTCCTGTGGTCGCGAAAGTCCCATAAAGATATGGATGCGGAATGCTGACCGATGTAAACGTTCCCAGCAGGGTCAGGAACTCTCCGACAAATCCATTCAGCAGCGGCAGTCCGATCGATGAAAACGTAACCCACAAAAAGAACGCGGCATAAACCGGCATCGGCGTCGCCAGACCGCCGAACTCTGATATTAATCTGGTGTGGCGGCGATCATAAATCACGCCGACCAGCAGGAACAGCGCGCCGGTGGATACTCCGTGGTTGAGCATCTGGTAAACGGCGCCCTGAATGCCCTGATCAGTAAAAGCAAAAATTCCCAGAACAACAAAACCAAGATGGCTGACCGAAGAGTACGCGATAAGTTTCTTCAAATCAGGCTGCACCATTGCGACCAGCGCTCCGTAGATGATCCCGATGACAGCAAGAATCTCGATGATCCACGCGTAATGGTGCGAAGCTGCCGGAAACATCGACAGGTTAAATCGGATCAGACCGTATGTTCCCATTTTCAACAGCACGCCGGCCAGAATTACCGAGCCAGCTGTCGGAGCCTCGACGTGCGCATCAGGCAGCCAGGTGTGGAATGGAAAGAGCGGGACTTTGATAAAGAAAGCAAGGGCAAACGCGCCAAACAACCACCGCTGAGTGTTAACGTCCAGGTTTTGCAGTTGTCCGCTTCTGACGGCGGTAGTGATTACTTCCATATCGAACGTGTTTTGCCCGACAATGGAATAGAGCGCGATGATTCCTGCCAGCATCAACAGCGAGCCAACCATTGTATAGAGAACAAACTTTACCGCCGCGTAGATTCGTCGCTCGCCACCCCATACTCCGATCAGGAAGTACATCGGGATCAGCATCACTTCCCAGAACACATAAAACAGGAAAAGGTCGAATGATACGAAGACGCCGATCACCCCCGATTCCAGCAGCAGCATAAAGAACAGGAATTCGCGCATCCTTTTATGGATCGAATTCCAACTGCCGAGAATCGCTATGGGAAACAGGATCGTGGTCAGAATAACCAGCCAGACCGAAATCCCGTCAACGCCTACGTGATAATTTATTCCGAGACTTTTAATCCACGGCACGTTTTGAACGAACTGCAGTTCGGTGGTGTCGCTTTTAAAGCCTGCAATAAGCACCAACGAAAGGACAAAGTTCAGCAAAGTAAACCCGAGCGCGAGCTTTTTTTGCGTTTCGTCGTTCTTCCCCCAAAAGGACTCGTGCAGAAGCATTAGTCCCACTGCAGCGACCGGCAGGAAGATCAGGATCGTAAGCAAATTCTCTCTCAGAAAATTCATATAACGCTTTGTTTATTTACTGAACATCATCTGGATAAATGAATAACCGAAATATCCGATCACAACCAGCCCGGCGATTCCGATAACTGCCGCGTATGTTCGTGCCGCGCCGGTCTGAATCGTTCGCAGCGTGCTGCCCATATCGCGCACGACTTCGCCTAGTTGATTGACCATTCCGTCGATAATTGTTACGTCGATAAACCGCCACAATATAAAAGTCGATCCGGCCTTGATTGGATTGACGACGGTAGCGTCGTAGATTTCGTCGACGTAATATTTGTTTTCAAGAATGCTCGGCGGCTGCCACAGCGGCTTGCGATTGAACCAAACCCAGCCCATGACGATACCGAGGAGGGCAATAGCGGCTGAAACCAGCGCCAGCGTTAATTCCTGTCCACTATTAGCTTCTGCCTCGGCTGCGCTTTCAACGCCCTGGTCGGTGGCTGTTGCATTGCGCGATGGCTCGACACCAATACTTGAACTCGAGCCATATACCGGTGCTTTTGCGACTACAGGAGATAAAAACTGTTCGAAATGATCGGCACCGTGAAATGCTTTTGGTACTCCGACGAATCCCGCAAAGACTGCTCCGATTGCCAGGATTATCAGCGGCAATGTCATCGACCACGGAGATTCGTGTGGTGTAACCGCGTGCGTCACAGCGTGGGCGTCTTCGCGCGCACCTTCCACCTGTCCGGCATGCGGTTCAGCTTGTTTATGATCATCGTGATGGTTGCGGAATCTTTCGTCTCCCCAGAAGGTCATGACCATCAGGCGCGTCATATAGACTGCGGTCAGCAATGCAGTGAAAACACCGATTGCCCACAGAACTTTGCCCCACGGTTCGGGCAGCGCTTTGGTATTGAGCGCGCTAAAAAGAATTCCGTCTTTGGAAAAGAATCCCGAAAATGGAGGTACGCCCGCAATCGCCAGCCAACTGGCGATCATCGTGATCCAGGTGATGGGCATATATTTCCTCAAATTGCCCATCTTGCGCATATCCTGCTCGTGGTGCATTCCGTTGATGACAGAGCCCGATCCCAGGAACAGTTGCGCTTTGAAAAACGCGTGGGTAAAGACGTGAAAGATTCCCAGCGTCCACGCTCCGACACCACATGCCAAAAACATATAACCGAGCTGCGATATGGTCGAATACGCCAGAACCTTCTTGATGTCCCACTGCGCGATGCCGATTGTGGCTGCGAACAGAGCAGTCAGGGCGCCAATAAAAGCGACCAGGAACATCGCGGCGGGCGCTTTTGCATATATCTGACTCGTACGCGTGACCATATACACACCGGCGGTCACCATCGTAGCGGCGTGGATCAATGCTGATACAGGAGTCGGGCCTGCCATCGCATCCGGCAGCCAGACAAATAAAGGAATCTGCGCGCTCTTGCCGGCAGCGCCGATAAACAAAAGGAACGCTATGCAGGTTACTCCGCCCGCGAAGAATAGTCCGAAGCTGAATGAGTCAACCGGCAATGCAGCTACTTTTGTCAGGAAGCTTCCAGTTGCCGATGCCGGATTAAAGCTGATGCTGCCAAATAGCTTGAACACCAGCATTATTCCCAAACCAAACCCAACGTCGCCGATTCGATTTACGACGAATGCTTTCTTTGCGGCATCGCCCGCGAAGTTTTTCAGGTAGTAATAGCCAATCAGCAGGTAAGAACAGAGACCGACGCCTTCCCACCCCACAAACAACATCAGCAGATTGTCGCCAAGGACCAGCGTCAGCATCGAGAACATGAACAGGTTCAGGTAAGCGAAGAATCGATAATAGCCATCTTCGCCGTGCATATAACCTGTTGCGAAAACGTGAATCCAGAAGGCGACAAACGTTACAAAGACGACCATAATGCCGGACAACGGATCCAGCATATAGGCGAAGTCAGCCTGGAAAGTACCAACCTTTATCCACGTAAACAAATATTGAGTCAGCAAACGAGGTTGTCCCGCTTGTCCGCTGAGAGGAAGCAACTGTCCAAAGAACGCGATGAACGCGAGGATGGTGGAAATTCCGATCGTGCCGCAAGCGACTGTGCCTATCAGGCGCTCGCTCCAGCGTTTTCCAAACAGACCGATTATTGCTGCTCCAAGCAGTGGCACCAGTACGATGTAGGCCAGTAATGAACTATGTGTCGGCATTTTAAATACAAATTCACCAGAGAGACGCAGAGAGACAGAGTTTCAAATGCTGTCTCTGTGTCTCTGCGTCTCTATAGTTCAAAAACATTTCTTAATGCTCACAGTTTGAGTAAGTCCGCTTCGTCGACGTTGAGAGTCTCTCGATTGCGAAAGACCGCGATAATAATTGCCAGTCCCACGGCGGCCTCGGCTGCGGCTACGGTCATGACAATGAAGACGAACAACTGACCGTTGACATCGTTAAAAACCCGGGCAAACGTCACGAAAGACAGATTCACTGCGTTGAGCATCAGCTCTATGCACAGAAAGATCGAGATAACATTGCGTTTGACGATTACGCCAACGACGCCGATCGTGAAAAGCACTGCACTCAGTGCCAAAAACCAGGTTGGAGGAATTGCCGAAGGCATTCTATTTCTCCTCTTTAATAAACCGACGATCTACTTGCGCTCGCGCCGCGCCAGCACAACAGCTCCGACAAGAGCCATCAGAATCAAAATCGATGTAATCTCAAATGGGAGCATATAGGCTTTAAACATAGCCATTCCGATTGAATTCGTATCTCCGACCGCAACCGCAGTCGTGTCGATAGTGCGTAAGCTGCTGTTGCTGCTCAGTCCTCTTATTACCGCTACGATCTCGCCAATCAGAACAATTGCCACCGGTATGGCCAGATAGCGAAGCAGGCGATGTCGATCCGGAGCCATCTCTTCCTTGATATTTAGAAGCATGATGACAAAAACGAACAAAACCATAATCGCGCCGGCATAAACGATCACCTGAATCGCCGCTATAAATTGCGCCTGCAACGTGACGTAGACTGCCGCGAGTGAAATCAAAGTTACGACCAGCGATAGAACGCTGTAGAGCGGTCTGCGCTGCAATACAACGCTGACCGCGCCTGCAACCGCGGCGAGAGCAAACACGATGAAGATTACTTGCAACATCCTTATCTTTAACCAAACTTCGCGAAGGCTTCACCCGCCGTAATAAACTAACTGAACCGTACGAATAGTTGCTGACAGCACCAGATTTACCAGCGCCAGCGGCAACAAAACCTTCCAGCCAAAATTCATTAACTGATCGTAGCGATAGCGCGGCAATGTCGCGCGAACCCAGATATGAATAAAAAGGAAAATGCCGACCTTAATCACGAAATAGAAAAGCCCTAATATCGGGAACTTGTCTACGAAAGGTCCATTCCACCCGCCAAAGAATAGTGTCGTCGCAAGCGCCGCTGCCGTAACCAGGTTGGCGTATTCCGCCATGAAAAACATGGCGAACTTCATTGAGCTGTATTCAGTGTGGAAACCGCCGACAAGTTCTGTTTCAGCTTCGGGCAAATCGAAGGGAATTCGATTAGTCTCCGCCAGCGAAGCGATAAAGAAAATCACAAAGCCTATTGGCTGGTACCACCATATGTACCAATGCCAGCCGCTCTGCATTCTGACAATCTCAGACAAATCTAACGTGTTTGCCTGGAGCAGGACGCCGATAATGGACAGGCTCAGCGCCAGCTCATAACTGACCATTTGCGCGGAAGAGCGAAGCCCGCCGATCAATGGATACTTGCTGTTCGAAGACCAGCCTGCCAGAACGATACCGTAGACGCTGACGCTGGTAATCGCGAACAGATACAGCAATCCAACGTTTAAGGCGGTGATGTGCAGATCGATCCCCCGGACTGTAGGGCCGAACGGTATTACAGCAAAGGCCATTAACGCGGGAACGATCGCGACCATCGGCGCCAGGATGTAAGCGAACTTATTCACCATCGAAGGAACGATGTCTTCCTTCAGGATAAACTTCAGTCCGTCAGCCGCCGGTTGAAGAAAACCCCACGGTCCCACGCGATTCGGACCCGGACGCATTTGCATCCAGCCCAGAACCTTGCGCTCTGCCAGCGACATGTATGCGACGGCAGTCAGGACGACGCCGAAAACGATGGCAATCTTTACGATCGCAAAGATGAAAGGATTACTGAGCCACTGTTGAAGAGTATCAATCATTAAAATGTCAGCAACAACGTCTCAATTTTGGCTTCTTGCCGCAACAAAATGTCAGGCGAAAACACGGTTAAAACGGCCGCTCGCACGTTTCGAAAACTGATAAACCTATCACACAATCAACGACCGTGCATGGATTTTTTCCTGCGACACAAAAATTGGCATCCACGCGGGATGCCACCATCTGTTTTTCAAACTAATCGCCATTTAAAGCGAAAATCAAAATCAATTCTTATCAGAAGACTTCTTATTCCAGTCCAGAACACCCTTTCGCCAGATGTACAGATAACCGACGAACAGGATCAGAACGAAAATCATCATTTCGAAATATGCAATTACCCAGTCAGTACTCTTTACCAGATCGTTATAAACAACCGCCCACGGCACCAGATAGATTGCTTCAATATCGAACAGCAGGAAGATCATTGCCAGCAGGTAAAACTTAACGCTAAATCGTTCTCGGGCATTTCCGATGGGATTCTGTCCGCATTCGTACGGCATCAACTTAACGTCAGTGGGACGATTCTTTCCTGCCAGGCGAGATACGATAACTAATGTAACCGCCAGCCCCGCGGCCATTATGAAGATCATCAAAATGGGTATATAGGCATCCATAACGTATTCCGCCTTAAAACCCCTCGTGATGCGCAGAGGCATTTCGAAAATCAGGCCAGGCGTCACGCGAAACGGAAAATACTATTATAGCGGCGGTGACAGTGTCAATGTTGACATTCAATAACCGCTACCCGGGGCCTCATGTTTCAAACTGAAATATGATCGTATTGCAATTGAAAACTTCTCGTTAATGGGATGATTACTTCCCACAAGCGGGCACCGCATAATTCAGCCAAATAGCGTGGTGCAAAATAAGCCATTTATATCCAATAGTTTGCGTTTGCTTTCGCATGGCACGGAACTTGGATGTATCTTCGATGAAATAGGGAGGAACTGCATCAGAGAGCCTATCACGAAGTTGTATCTTCACGGTTTTATCAATTATCTTGAACTGACAGGGTGATGCGTTTTCAGAGTGGTACCTTCGAATTTTAGAAAATGTTTACGAAAGTTTAAACCGGTTTCAACTATGGCTGTTATGGTTCATGTTTATGAGGAAAGCCTGAAAAAATCGAACATCTTTTCGAAGTTCGTGGGACTTTTCACAAAAAACGAGGGGTTATTAGCAAGTAATACATTTTTTTACAACCAAAGGTGAAACGGAATCGTTTATATATTCACGAACTGACCGAGACAGTCTGGAGTGGGTTCACAATAGCGTAAAACGGATGCCGCTATAAACAAGGAAATGATTGGCCTGCCGGTGTTCCTATAAACAGGGTACGAATGACTGCGAGAGAATAAAATATGGCCGATTCATTAAATGGGAGAAAGGGATTTTTTGATATGGCATTACAGATTACCAGTGACGCCTGGCTGTCCAGTCAACCCAGGACTGGTTTTGCCCCGGCCAGCAAGGGGCGACTGCTGATTTCAATATCCGACCGCTATCTTCGAACTTTACTGGAGGCAGTCCTCCAGCGCGAAGGTTACGAAACTACTATTGCTCAGATTGAATCGATCGAGCTCTCTTCAAACGGACTTCATGATTTGCTGCTGGCGGACATCGACACGATCGAGCACACCAGCAATCTTGCCGACCTGATGAAGAACATTCGAATCCTGATGCTTGATTGGGGTCAGCGGAGCATTCCAGCCTCTTTCACAAAGGAATTGGCCATTGTCGATCCGTTACGTACCGACATGCTGCTTCTTTCTGTTCAGTACCTGAGTCAGGTCAGCCGCATGGAACGTGAAAACCGGCTGTTGCGACGGGCACTGAGCCGAGGCATTTTCGACGATCAGAATGTCGCAGACGCCAGCGAAGGTGGTCCTGCGCTCAGCGACCGCGTTGAGCAATTCGAGCGCAATCTGATCACCTCAGCGCTTCGTCGGACCCAAGGTTGTCAGGTACGGGCTGCTAGTCTTCTCGGCGTGAAGAACACGACGTTGAATATGAAGTTAAAGCGGTACGGAATCGAAGCGTCTTCGTTTCGACAACCCAGCGAAGTTTTATAGCACTGCATTGCTTACCGAAGCTATCGCTAACGAGTCCCGACTAATGAATCTGCCGTGGATGCGGTGAATCGGTCTGGTCTGAATTCCCTTAGCCATTTCTGATGTGTGGGCGGAATATTTCCGCCCATAATCATTTCTGTTATTAACAGAGCCGTGATTGGCGTTAGCAGGATTCCGTTTTTGTAGTGTCCCGTCGCGAATATCAGGTTTTCAACACCTGATGACTCCGCGCGGCCAAGTAAAGGCAATCCGTCAAGAGTTCCAGGCCGCAAGCCGGCCCACATTTCGTCTATGGGCAACTGGGCGAAATCAGGTACCGCCTCAACCGCCGCGGACAATAATCCGGTTACCCCGGCGGCCGTATTGCTCTTATCGAATCCCGCATGTTCGGTCGTACTTCCAATAATGATGCGACCATCCAGTCGCGGCACAATGTAACAGCCGGGTGTGTGAATGACGTGATCAACTATTGGAGACGAAGATCTCAAGGCAATCATCTGCCCTCTGACCGGAATTGTTGAGGGACGAATCACCGATTCAATTAATCCAGCCCAGCAACCGGCCGCGTTGATGATGGTTCCGCACTCGATCTGCTGGCCGTTAACGCGCAGACCTGTTGCTCGATTGCCTTTGCTCAGGATCTGATCAACCGGATGTCCCGTGCGGATTTCGGCTCCTGCCCGTGCAGCGGCAATCGTAACAGCGCTGGTCAGTTTTCTATTATTGATTTGATGATCATCAGGTACAAACAAAGCTGACTGAATCTCGGGCGTTATTGCCGGCGACATTACACAAGCATCTTCGGCGGATAAGACTTCGACATTTAAGCCTTCTGCCTGTTGCCAGGCGGCACGGCCAACCAGCACTTGCGCCTGATCTTCATTGAACGCCAGGACAACAGTTCCGTCGGTGCGATACTCGACATCGACACCGCTCTCTTCAGAGATGGCCGCGGCAAAATCGGAATAAAGATCGCGGCTTGCCATACAGAGACGAAAAAATTGATCGGGAGAATCAGTTTCCGATTGAGGCGAAAGCATCCCGGCCGCGGCTCGCGATGCTTCGAGACCCGGTTGTTGTTTATCCAGAACCATGACACTCAAGTTCTCTTTCGCCAGACTTCGCGCAATAGCGCAACCAATCAATCCGCCACCGATTATGATCACATCCGCAGTCTTCATGCTCACCATCATATCACCGCACACGAATATTGAAATCGTGGCGTGGACTTCAGTCCGCGCAAGTCGATTGACTTGTCAGGTTAAGAGCAACTTTCAAATCGGTTACGCATTCGCCAGCTAGTTCTCCTTGACTGTTCGATATTGATTTTACATTTTGTTCTTGACAATCGGACGGAACTGGTCTTATTCTTCGCGACTGAAATTGATCGTGGCGATTTAATGGCGAATTGCTCCACGTTAAAAACTGCCTAAACAGCCGAGCCGGAAGTAATCCTTCCATTGCCTCGCGTTTTGGCGAGGCTTTTGCTTTTTGCAGCAAAAACGCTCGCGGCTGTCGGCCATTTTTTTGGAGGTATCGAATGGGTTATGTAACTGGCCTGCGCTGCCGCGAATGCGGTACGCGTTTTCCTAAACAGCTTCGCGCTTTCTGCGATGAATGCTTTGGCCCGCTCGAAGTCGATTACGATTACGAGGCGATAGCCGGAGCGCTCACGCACGATTTGATCCAATCCCGACCTAAAACATTGTGGCGTTATCGAGAGTTGCTGCCTATTGATGGCGAGCCGACCGTTGGTCTTCACACAGGAGGCACACCGCTGGTCAAAGCAGGTCGTCTTGGGCGCGCTCTCGGTCTTAATCAACTCTACATCAAGAACGACGCAGTTAATTTCCCGACGCTTTCATTCAAAGATCGCGTGGTTGCGGTAGCTCTGTCAAAAGCTCGCGAATTTGGACTGGAAATTGTCGGTTGTGCTTCGACCGGTAATCTGGCGAATTCCGTGGCCGCAAATGCTTCGGCGGCGGGGTTGACTTCGTTCGTTTTGATTCCCGCGAATCTCGAACAAACGAAAGTCATCGGAACGCTTGTCTATGGCACTCGACTTATCGGCGTCAACGGCACTTATGACGACGTGAACCGACTCTGTTCTGAGATTTCAGGTCGCTACAACTGGGGTCTTGTTAACGTTAACCTGCGACATTTCTATGGAGAGGGCTCAAAGACCTTTGGCTACGAGATCGCCGAAGCCCTTGGCTGGCGCGCTCCTGCGGCTATCGTTGTTCCAATGGCGGGCGGTTCGTTGATAACGAAATCGTACAAAGGATTCAAAGAGCTTGAGCAGTTGGGGTTGCTTGAAGACGATGTTAAAACACAGGTATTCGGCGCACAGGCCGAAGGCTGCAATCCGATTGCGGCTGCCGTAAAACGCAAGAGCACGGATCTAATTCCCGTCAAACCGAACACTATCGCGAAGTCATTAGCGATAGGAGATCCTGCCGATGGCTATTTCGCAGCTCGCACAATCCTGAAGACAGGCGGGTGGGCTGATGATGCGACTGATGAAGAGATCATTGAGGGAATAAATCTTCTCGCTTCAACCGAAGGTATCTTTGCCGAAACAGCAGGCGGCGTCACCGTGGCTGTAACGAAGAAGCTCGCGGAACAGAAGCGATTACCGAAAGACGAGCCTGTCGTAATCGCGATCACTGGAAACGGATTGAAAACTACGGAAGCTTTGGATCTGACTTTATTTAACGTAATCGAGCCAAAGCTTTCAGCATTTGAGGAATTATTAGATGAACGCGACTGGCGTGAACAGGCAGCCGCGCTTGCAAGTTAAATGGAGGAAAGAAAATGTCACAAACTATTTTGCTGCCGACACCATTGCGCAAACATACGAATGGATTGGAATCAATTCAACTCAGCGCGACGAACGTCAAAGGCGCAATCGAAGAGTTAAACAATCGTTATCCTGGAATTAAAGACCGTATTTGTGAAGACGGAGATCAGCTACGCCGGTTTATTAATATTTATGTTGACGGCGAAGATGTGCGGTTTCTGAATCGTCTTGAAACACCGCTCAAAGCCGATAGCGAAGTCTCGATCATTCTGGCGATTGCGGGAGGTTAAATGTGGCGCATTCGTCTCGATTGCGCCGCCTAACCGACAATCTTGCTGGTTTACAACACGCGCAATCGAGACGCGCTGCATCAATTTCCACGATTAAGACAAGGGATTTGATGAAGATATTTTGGGAGAATAATCATGATTAGTTTTAAGGACAAGATTGTCGTTATTACAGGCGCGTCGCGCGGAATCGGCGCGGCCGCGGCCTTACGATTCGCTGAAGCCGGGGCCTCAGTGGTGGTCAACTATCTGAACAGCGAGTCCGCAGCCTATTCTATCGTCAAACAGATTCAATCAATAGGTCGCCCTGCGCTTGCGGTAAGGGCCGATGTTTCCAAATTCGATGCCGCGGAATTTTTGGTTCAGGCAACGCTCAGCCATTTTGGCAAAGTCGATGTTCTGGTCGGTAATGCCGGTATCTGGGAAGAAGCCGCAATCGACAAGATGACCGAAGCCGATTGGGACCGAACAATCGACCAGAATTTGAAAAGTATATTCAACACTTGTCGAGCGGCGATTCCAGTATTGCTGGAGCAGGGCTCTGGCAACATCGTTACTGTTTCGTCGACTGCCGGTCAACGAGGCGAAGCATTTCACTCACACTATGCCGCATCCAAAGGTGGCATAATCAGTTTCACCAAAGCATTATCGAGCGAACTGGGTCCGCGCGGCATTCGCGTCAACTGCGTGGCTCCGGGTTGGGTTGACACGGATATGGCGGCCCGAGCGCTCAGGAACGATGTGGATATAAAGCCAATTCTCGATCTGATCCCGCTGCGCCGGGTGGCAACAGCCGACGACATAGCAGGACCGATACTATTCCTTGCGTCTGATCTTGCGCGCCACATTACGGGCGAGATTCTGAACGTGAACGGCGGTTCTGTTCTCTGCGGTTAATTTAATGGTTGGCGCATACCTTTCTGGTCTGCGCCATTTCCTCCTGACACGCCTAATTTTCTGTAGCCGTATCGGGGTTATAAAGGGTTTTCGCTTGTTACCTTGAAACCTGTCGTGATACTCTATTCAGGTTAGTCATCATTTACTATTAATTAATAACAACCCCGGTTAGTTCTGTCCCAGACGCACATCACCGCATAGGAAGTCTTTAAAGGATCTCTCATGAGCAGTCAGTCAGGTGCAAAATCGAAAAAGAAAAAAGAAGATACTGGTTCAGTTAACAGTGAGCAGGCTGTCGTCCAAAGACATAGCGCCGACGGAATAAGGAAAATTCTCGACGGTGTAAGCAATCGACTTAAGCTGACCGCGCTGGTCGTTCTGGTCGTAGAAGCCCTCTTGCTGGCGGAGTTATATCACAGCAGCGACAAGACTGAGAGGATCGTTATACTCGCTGGCGGGCTTGGGATTCTACTAATTGTAGTCGTGCTTGCTTTCTTTGAAGGAGCGCAGGAGGCGAAACAAAATGCGCGCGCAACGGCTGAGGCGCTCAAACAAAGAGATCAAGCGATCAAAGAGAAGGACGAGGCGCTCCGGCAAAAAGCTGATTCGGAATTAAACCAGAGAAAAGCCATTGACCAGGCTGTAAAAGAAGCGACAAAAGCAAACGAGGCGGTCACAAGAGAAACCCTTCAATCAGTCGGCGAACAGTTGATTCAACGGTATGGAATACGCTCTGAATCGCTTGAAATGATCGCGGAGATCCAAAACAAATCCGGGGATGGTAATGTCACGCGTCGCTGTAATCGCGTTCAGGTTTCGGCGGGATCACCATTTTCATATCTGCCCGGGCGTGTTTGGGTCGCAGGTCGCGGAAAAATAGCCGAGAAACCAAAATTGATGGAGGCAAAATTCGGTAACGACACGACAGCTAAAGATGTGGATATCAAGATTGTGGGATCGGGAAAGGATTATTGCGATTACAAAATTATAATCGCGGGACAGTTGACTTACGATGACGGCGATTTGTCATATTCGACTTTTACCAAGCTCGAGCGGATGATCGTAATGTCAAAGGCAGAGTTTGACGAAGTCTATAATGATCCGGGGTTCCCGTACGAATATATAACGCTCGAACCGGAGCTGCCGTCAAAGGCACTGATCCTAAAGGTATCTTTTCCCGACGGTTATTCGGTGAAAGCGTACCCTGGAGTTTTTTACGGCGACAGTGACACTTTGCATAATGTGGAGTTGGGAAGAGTTAAGACCGGTTTTTCCCAGAATGGATATAGCTATATATTCCGGGTAGCAGAACCTCTAATTGGTTTTAGATACTGCATTTACTGGTCTCCACCCAACCATGCGGCTGTATCTTGACATCTAAAAGATCGAGTATTATAAAACTGTTGAGGGTAGTTATATGAGATTAATATTTCGAGCTGGCGGAGGCGGAGTGGGTGGACCAGTCAAGCCTGCCTAAATCCGACTGCGAAACACGATATTAATTGTTCGGGCTCCTTTTCCAATGTTCTGTCGCCCAAAAGACGGCATGTCTTTTACCGCATCTCTTTCTCTTATAATAGTTTCAATCACTTGACACTCGTCACTGGTAGCGAAACTTGCTATAGTGTTGCGGTTTCAGGCTGCCCTTGTGACAATTCCGGGCAGCTCTCCCGACTGAAGAAGGGGATATATTGGGATGCCAGACGAGAACTATTTTAAGCCTCTCAAAGCCTACAACAACTCCGAATTCCTAAACAGCAGAGACGGACGCCTGATTCGAATTCTTGCCGAGTATTTGGAACCGGCTTCGCGATTTCGACACTTCCGGGTTGAAGACACAATCGTCTTTTTCGGATCGGCTAGAGTAAAGCCGCGCGACGTTGCCGAAGAGGATCTGCGTCACGCTCGCCAGATTGAAGAAGATGGCCAGACCAACGATCTGGAAATGCAGGTTTCAATAGCAGAGCGCAATCTATTGATGTCGCGTTATTACGAAGACGCCGTAGAACTCGCTCGGCTATTAACCGAATGGTCAAAAGGATTGACCCGAAGTGTCAAAGGTGAAAAACAGCGCCATTTCATAATCTGCTCTGGCGGTGGACCAGGAATTATGGAAGCCGCAAATCGCGGAGCAGCGATGGCTCGCGGCAAATCGATTGGACTCGGAATAGGCATTCCGCAGGAGCAATTTGCAAATCACTATATCTCTCGCGAATTGTCGTTTGAGTTTCACTACTTCTTCATGCGCAAATTCTGGTTTGTCTATCTGGCAAAAGCGCTGGTAATATTTCCGGGCGGTTTCGGCACTCTGGATGAATTATTCGAACTGTTGACGCTGTTACAAACGCACAAACTTCACAAACCTGTACCGGTCGTTATGTATGGAACGGATTACTGGAAAGAAGTTCTGGATTTCGACGCAATGGTGCGATGGGGCACTATCAGCGCGGCAGATTTGAACTTGATTCATTTTTCGGATACACCGCACGAAGCGTTTGACTTTTTGCGGACAGAGCTAGAGCGGACGTACAACTTTTCCCCGGCTGCGACGCCTGAAAAATCACCGGTGTAACCTTGGAGCGCAGGCTTCTTGCCTGCAAATGCTGGGTTAACGACGCATCTTTCTAAGGACGATCCACCTTGTTGGGCCTGTAGGCAAGATACTTGCACTCCCAGGTGAAAAGCGGTAACCGCAAACGGGTTTGAGCAGTAATAGCAATGCAGAGTCTTTTTGCAATTCATTCCTGAACATCTTCAGATTGGAGAAAATCCGATGTTAAAAGCCCTTGGCTTATCCATATTGTGTTTTTCAATACTGATGCCTTTCAGTATTGTTGGGCAGGTTCAACAAGTTAAAAATCTTCCTGATACCGACGAGATTAATTCAAAAATTCGCGCGGAAGGCATGGAACATTCGCACATAATGCACACGATGCATTATCTCACCGATGTCTATGGTCCACGCCTGACTGGCTCGCCTAACCTGAAAGCCGCGGGCGAATGGGCTATCAAAGAGATGACAAGCTGGGGCTTTGAAAACGGTCATCTCGAGCCGTGGAATTTTGGTCATGTCGGTTGGACCAACGAGTATCTGACTGCGCATATTATCTCCCCGGTCAAAACCGCAGTTGAAGTCAGAGCTTTGGCATGGTCGCCGAGCACCAACGGCGCAGTCAGGGCGGAATCGTACAATATGATACTTCCCGAAAGACCAACTCAGGATGAATTTACGGCATACCTCAATTCAGTCGCAGCAAAGGTGAAAGGTAGAGTCGTTTTTGTCGGCAAGTATGTAGATGTGAAGATAAATTTGAATCCCTCTCCGCGTCGTCAGGACGATAATGCGGTGAAGCAGCGTTACAATCCGGACAATCCGAATGCAGGTCAGGGCGGCTTTGGCGGGAATCGTCGCGGTCAACAGCAAGCGCCCGACCCGACGAAATTAACAGCCCGGCAAATGGGCGAACAGGTCGATGCATTTTTGCTTGCCAACGGCGCTGCGGTCCGGGTGATGGACACAGTCGAAACTCTAGCGACCGTCGATCACGGTCAAATCCGAGCGTTCAATAATCGCACTTACGATCCGAACAAGATCGTGCCGACCGTTGTGATGCGCCATGAAGATTACGGCCGCATTGTCAGAATTCTCGCAGACGGAACACCCGTCACTATGGAGTTCAACATAGTCAACCACATCTACCCCGAAGGAACCACCGTATACAACACAATTGCCGAAATTCCGGGCACCGACAAGAAAGATGAAGTTGTAATGCTGGGCGGCCATCTGGATTCGTGGCATTCATCGACTGGCGCAACGGACAACGCCATTGGCTGCGCCGTTATGATGGAAGCTGCCCGCATATTGAAAGCTATTGGCGTAAAACCGCGCCGCACGATCCGAGTTGCTCTTTGGAGCGGCGAAGAAGAGGGACTGCTGGGCTCTAAGGCTTATGTGGCGCAGCATTTCGGGACCGCTGAAAATCCAAAGCCTGAATTCTTCAAGTTTGACGGTTATTTCAATATCGATGACGGAACAGGGCGCGCTCGCGGCGCAAGCGTATTCGGACCTCCCGAAGCGGCTTCTATAGTCCGCGCGGCATTCGCCCCGTTTGAGGATCTTGGATTAGAGGGAGCTCTGCCGACGAATTCTCGTCGATCTGGCGGTACGGATTCAACATCATTCAATGAAGCAGGGCTTCCTGGCATCGGAATGAACCAGGATCCGATCGAGTACAACCAATATACCTGGCACACCAGCCTGGATTCCTACGAACACATCATTGAAGACGACGTCAAGAAATCCGCCGTCGAAATCGCCGCGGCCGTTTATCAACTGGCAATGCGCGATGAAATGCTGCCGCGATTCAGCAAAGATCAAATGCCGGCACCGACGCCACCGCCGGGTCAGCAGCAGAGGCCCGGTGCGACTACGGCGAGGCCTGCTGCAGATCGTTCCAGACGGTAACGGTACTTTATTTTAATCAGACTATCAGCGGCCGCCTCGTTAATGCGAGGCGGCCGTTTCTACAGGCGGGCATCAATCGTTTGATATTCAGACAGTCACGGGAGAGGTTTTCATTCTCTTTCGTTACGGTTTTCAGATGCCTTCGCTGCACTTAACTTTCAGGGATTGAGAATTAACGAATATTTTCTCGATGATTGGCAGCCTTGTCGTTTGGCTGCTGAGCTTTTGGTATCTAATCAGACTCTTGTCGCGCATACCTCTGTTAAAGCTATATGAACCGCACATAATCTGCTGGCCAACTTAAGAAATTACGCTTCAGCGACTCAATAGGCCACGCGAACGTTTAGTTCCAAACAGTAATGAAGATCGGTCGGTACGTTTTTCGCGTTGGAGGGCGAGTTTGGCCAACTGCTGTCACGCCTGTCACAGCAGCATAAGTGCTTTATCTACTACGAATAAAACCGTGACACCCAGGTGTCAGACCCGTTCTTTGTGTCCAACTGCTGTCACAGCTTGCGGCTTTGACCGATGATAGATGAGGCGTTAAGAGCCTGCCTGGCTAACAGCGGCAAGGCGATTGCAGTTAATGGACTTGGCTCCATTCCCCGCTATTCGATTCCCCGAACAAATTGGACGGATATATGAGATTTTTAGCAGTACTCTATATATCCTCGTTTTTTGCCCTGGGAGGCTGTCTTTACGCAGGATTCTCATTACAAACGTATGAAGTCTGTGTAAAACACGACAGCCTGGTAAGGCGGGCGAACGCAGAGGATCTTTATAATTTGCCTTCAACTACGGACTTTATAGGAACCGGAAATCTCGAGAATCTCAAAGCAGTAGCGCCACACGCAATCAGAGAATTGGTAGAGCATCCGCTGGATTTTATCGCAGCTTTATATTCGGACATGCCGTTGATGTTACAAGCAGCAAGTCTTCTAATGTTATCCAGCGTCTTAGCTTGTGCAATGCTACGGCCGAAACTGCGGCAGATTCGTAAACTGAGAAATAGCTTTGAGCCGCTGACGGTAATAGGGATCGCTTATCTGCTGAACCTGGCCGGATATGTATTTACTTGGGTTGATTACAACTGTCTGCTTGCCTCAACAATCGGCAGAGACAATTCAGTGCCCTACAGCGCCGGCCCCGGCGTTACAATCGTTGAGGACGCGTTTGCTCGGGTAAGTGTCGGAAGTTTAATATCCGCGTTCGGTATTGTTCTGGTCAGCGGGATTTTGGTTGATGCGATACGGATTTACCGGGAATGGAAAAAATCTGAATGGGTTGCTGACTGCATTCCTAGCCAGAATCCTGTTTACAGATTGACGTTCGGAAACGCATCTAAAGGTCGGCTTGCCATTTCTCGTCGAGCAAACTCGAAATCGCAAACAGTTTTCCCGCGGCCGCCAAGACATTGCGAAAACCTCAGCGCATGTGTTAACTATCCTATAGGACCAATGGCTCAAAGCCAAAAGGAAAAACAATTTGAAGTAAAGGAATCAGAGCATCGGGTTCTATGGTCAGCCGAAAGAACTGGGACGAGCATTACACCGAATCAAAAGCGGAGGCGCGCAGTTTAAAGCCTTTTGATTTTCTGGCAGACAACATCGACCTGTTACCAAAAGGGAAGGCATTAGATATCGCTATGGGCGAGGGACGCAACGCCGTCTTCCTTGCAGAACACGGATTCGAAGTCACGGGAGTCGATTCGTCAGAGGTTGCAGTAAACACCTGCAACGAAATAGCTGCTGAGCGCGGTCTGGATATAACGACTATTGTCGCCGATCTGAGTGACTATTCTTTGCCCAAGGGTGCCTTCGACGTAGTGGTTAACTGTAATTATCTGCAACGCGATCTTATCGACAGCATAAAACTGGCTCTGCGTGTTGGCGGCGTAGTCGTATTTGAAACATTGAACACAGAACACCTTAAATTCAACCCCGATATAAACCCCGATTTCCTGCTGTTGCCAGGTGAATTGCTGGAATCTTTCGGTGATTTCGTCACTCTGGTATATCGCGAGGGCGTGGTTACCAACCCTGAGACCAATCGTCAGAAATCGGTTTCCAGCCTTATCGCAAGGAAGATTCGCAGGGCATAATACGAACGATGGCCCAAAATCTGGTGGCAAACAGACAATCTCTTGTTCAGTGTCCCTTGTGCAACTCCGAGGTTGGAACTGACCAATTGGTAAAGGGACACGATCTTGACGAGACTGTCACCCGTTTAATCCAGGGAAACGAGCCCAACTGGAAGCCAGATCAGCGAATCTGTATTGACTGCGCGGCTAAATACGTTGAAGCACGGAATAAGCTTGAACAATATCATCCGAAATTCCTGAGCGAAGGAATGTCGATTTTACCGACTCCGCTGCGAGTCGGAGCCGTTTCCGATCTGACAGGACGCGGAATAACAATGGCATTCCTTGATTCGGGCTTTTACGCGCATCCTGATTTGGTCGAGCCAATTTCCCGGATCAAAAAATACGTCAACATCCTGAACCCGCAGGCGCGAATAAAAGAGTTGAAAACACCAGGCGTATCGTCGTGGCATGGAATGATGACTTCCGTCGTCGCAGCGGGCAATGGGCATCTTTCTGAAGGGATCTATAAAGGAATAGCTTCGGATGCGGAATTGATTCTCATCAAAATCGGTGAGGCGAGTCGAATCAAACATGAAGATATCGAGCGCGGTCTTCGATGGGTTCTGAAAAACAAAGACAAGTTCAATATCCGGATCGTAAACATTTCTGCTGGAGGCGACCGCGAAGTTTCTTATTTAACAGACGCTCTATCCCAGGCGGCTGAAGAACTGGTTCGCGCAGGAGTAGTCGTTGTCGCGGCGTCGGGTAACTCCGGAGATCAGCCGAATCACCCGGTTCTGCCTCCGGCCAGCTCGCCTTCTGTAATTGCGGTTGGCGGTTTGGATGATAAGAATCGCCTCGATCGAAGATTCTATAGCCTTTACCGATCGAGTTACGGTCCGACCATCGACGGATTACAGAAGCCTGAAATTCTAGCTCCGAGCATCTGGCTCGCCGCTCCGATCCTACCGGGTACGCCAACACAAGAAGAAGCCGAGTTGCTGGACGAGCTTAGAAACGCCGAAGAAAACCAGGTCAAGATCATTCTCAAAGAGCACCCAGGAATCGATGCCGAGCTCGACTCAATGATCGATCAGCCTGCGTACCTGATCAGGCAAATGGTCGATGTTAAATTGCGAAACAACAATGTAATATCGGGTAATTACAAACACGTTGACGGGACATCTTTTGCGGCCCCGATTGTCTCTTCCGTAATTGCTCAAATGCTGGAGGCGAATCCGAATCTGACGCCGCAAAGAATAAAACGCATTCTGATCGATACGGCGAAACGTCTTCCTGGTGTCGAGGTAGATCGTCAGGGCTGGGGCATTGTCAATCCGGCTGCCGCAGTAAAGCTTGCGTACGCATTTCGAAATGATTGAAAATAACGGTAACTATTAGATCGTGTCAGGTATCTAAGGCAAAGGATCAGTTTGAACGACTATGTCCAAAAACGAAATTGCAACAATTAATCCTGCCGCTACCGATCACCAATCATTCACGGAGCTCTTGTTTCCCGGAACACAGTTTGGACTGGAGAAATCCGCTGCGGTTGTTTTGCTCGGTGGTAGCTATCTTTTGTTTGGAGTGCTGAGTCTTTTGACTTCTGCCCATTATTTAACTGCCATTTACGCGACAATAGTTTTTGTGGCGCTAGGCACGGGAATTTTGGCAAAGCTGAGAGGACGATGGCTTGCGCTCTTTACGTTTTCGGTGATGGTGATTCTATCTGTCAGGCATCAGGGAATCGGGAATGTTGATCGATTTACTTTCTGGCTGGCGGTCGTCGTTTATTGTTCGGCCGAAATTGCCGGATTCAATTTATTAATAGGGTTCCTCAGATGGTGTCAATCTTCGCCGGAAGCTTCACAGGAGGCATAGCATCTTCTTGAACCGATTTGAGTTAAACTGAATAAATCGGTAAGTTTATACGCTATGTCTGCAACCGAAATCAGTCCCCCGCCGACTGAAACTGTAAAAGAGGAACGACGCCGCTCTGCTTTTCTTGTCTTACGTCATAGAGATTTCCGCCTGCTATGGTTAGGTCAATTGATTTCGGTGACCGGCTCGCAAATGCAGCTTGTCGCGATCAACTGGCATGTTTGGATTTTGACGAAATCTCCGCTGGCGCTCGGTCTCGTCGGCCTGGTCCGCATATTGCCCATCATCTTTTGCTCGCTTGCGGGTGGTGTAACGGCAGATGTCTTTAACCGCAAGAAATCGATGCTGGTGACACAAAGCACGATGCTCATCAGCGCGGGAATCCTTGCATGGATTACAGCAAGCGGACATGTTGCGGTATGGTCGATTTATCTCCTTACGGCAATAGCGTCCGCAGCAGTTGCCTTCGATAATCCTGCAAGACAGGCTTTGCTGCCGGCGCTCGTGCCGAAAGAAGAATTCCCGAATGCGGTCAGCCTTGGTCTGGTCGTCTTCAATCTGGCAATGATCATCGGTCCTGCGCTGGGGGGGTTATTGCTGGCGCCTCCAGGTCCCAGACTCGCGTCGCTGATGAAGCACTCGCCGCTTTTAACTTCAATGCAAGGACCGGCTCTCGTTTACGCGCTGAATGCTGCATCTTTCCTCGCCGTGATCCTAGCTCTTTTAATGATGCGGACAGCAGGTCGTCCGATCCACGAGGAGAGTCAAGCTTCAAAGGTTAGTTTATCTGCTCTTCGCGATGGACTGCGCTTCGTGTGGCGCACACCTATAATCGTGCAGACGATGACGCTGGATTTCGTGGCGACGTTTTTTGCTTCCGCGACGGCGCTGTTACCGATCTTCGCGGACGAGATTCTGCACGTGGGTGCCAGAGGATTGGGCATGCTCGCATCCGCTCCGGCAGTCGGATCAGTGATTACAGGACTGGTCATGGCGCGCATGGGAACAATAAGAAAGCAGGGACTGGTTGTAATCAATTCGATAGCGGTATACGGCGCGACCACAATTGCGTTTGGCCTGTCCCGGTACTTTTATTTTTCGCTGGCGATGCTTGCCCTTATGGGAGCTGCGGATACTGTAAGCACTGTCCTGCGTCAGACTATTCGCCAGCTTGTTACGCCCGATTACCTGCGTGGACGAATGACGTCGATCAACATGGTGTTTTTTATGGGCGGACCTCAACTGGGCGAGATGGAAGCAGGTACGGTGGCTGCCCTAATTGGTGCTCCGCTCTCAGTAATCACAGGCGGTATTGGTTGCATCCTCGCCGTTATCATCGCATACGCTATGGCGGGCACGTTGAAGCATTACGAATGGCGGCATTGACGAATTGCTGGTGGGGCTATTTGTCGGTGCTCTTTGGCGGATAATAGGCGGTTCGACCCTGAACAACGTATTCAGGGTGCCCGCGAACCTCAATTTTGACTTTGCGGCTTTTCCCATCGTACGAGTAGTTTGCAGGATAATAACCTATTGCATACCTGTGGTTAATGTCGGCCAGAATCTTGCTGTAGACTTCAGCGGCGCTGTTGGGCGTTGAAAGATAACCGGTCCATCCGCCAGTCGCCTCGGCGACAAATGACGCGCCGAACTGACCAATCATTCGAAGTCCAATGAATTTTTCGAGCGTTTCTTCTGGAACGACTCGCAGATCTCCGGTGTGGTTATAGGCATCTTTTGCCTGTTGATACATTTTACTGCCGCGCTCTAGTCGTTCGGCTTCGCCAATATTAATCAGTTGCTCGCCAGGTATGACGCTGTATATCGTAGCCTGCGTGCGTTTTGCCTTGTTGACAACGTCGATTAGACCAAACTCGCCGGACGGAGCGATATCCAGTTCTGGATAGAAATATTCGCGAGCGTGTTCCTGATCCCGCAGCAAAAACGCTTCATCCCCGTCAGTCTGAAAGATGATGATTGGACGAGGCTCATCCTCCAGCATCTCTCTCATCGTAGCCAGTAAGGCCGTAAATTGAAGGCTTCGGCCGCGGTGACCGTGTTTTACTTTGCTCTTTAGTGATTCAAGCGCCGCCGCAATTTTGTTTTTGTCTCTGGTGTAGTCACAAACAAGATCAACGTCATCTGTAACAATCGCCATTTGATCGTCGGGGCCAAGCTGCGTTACCAGTGTCTTGGCCGCATCGATACTGGCCGTAAAGAACGGGAACTCGCTGCTGCTGTAATCCAGTATCAGGATTATCGATCGCGGAACTCCACCACCGAGCGCAAACGTTCCAATTTGCTGAGGCTTGTTGTCTTCTGTAACGATGAAATCGTTCTTCGTTAAACCTTTGACATAATCGCCCTGTTTATTTGTTACAAGCATATCAAATTCGACGAGCGTTGATTGCAGCGTTATTCCCTGATCGGGTGGCGTTTTGCTTTTGTAAGTGTACTGCAAATCGGAAGGCTTGTTTGTAAGGTCAGTCTTTCTTGTTTTCGACTTAAACATCTGGCCATAGTCGATTGCCCGATTTGTTACCGGGTCCCACTTAAGCGCACTGAGACTGGAACCGAATGGCAGCCGATCTGTTTTGGAATCCTTTTGGGCGCTGACTCTGTAGCTTGAGACCAGAAAAAGCACAACAATAAATGTCGTCAATAAGAGTGTCGAGCCAGACCTTCTTCCCATAGCGTACCCATCGCGCCCGAATGAATAACCAAACTGTAGGGAGATTTCCTGTGAGAACTTCGGTGAAGTATACCAAAGCCGACCAGGGTGAGACACGAATTAATTGAAGGCTTGAGGGAGATTAATGCGCCGCCGGTTCATTTATCGTCAGGCTTTGAGATGGAATACGAATCGCGGCCATGGACCTTGTATTCGGGATGGCCGCGAACTTCGAATTTGAGCTTTCGCAATCGGCCGTCTGCTGTTGTGTCCTTGGGGTAATATCCGATTATGTATCTGTGATTGATGTCGGTAAGTATTTTGTTGTAAATCGCTGAGGCCTCTTCGGGCTTACTTAGAAATCCAGTCCAGCCACCTGATAAAGAAGCAATAGTTGCTACGGCCGTTTGGCCGCTCCTCCAAAATCCTAAACTCTGCTGTATGTCCTTTTGATAACGGGTGATCTTGGCCGGATCCCAACCGTCAGCTACGGCGACCTGGTCAAGCATCACTTTGGTCCGTCTGAGCGCCTCATCGTCAGGAACGTTGATCAACTGATCGCCCGGTACAACCGCATAAATAGTTGCTCTGGTATTTTCGACTTTATTTTTAACGTCAGAGAAGCCAAATTTCTCGGTGGTTTGCTCTAGATAAGGATAATACTTCTTAAACAAGTCTTTTTGATCACGAAGCTTGAATATCTCATCTCCGTCGGTCTGAAAAATGATTATGGAGCGCTTATCATCCGATACTTTGACCTTTTCCTGAAGCGTCGCAAGCAGGGCGCTCATCTGCAAGCTCAATCCTTCTTTGCCGTCTTTAGCTTTCTTTTTCAAACCTTCCAGAGCCTTAATCAACGCACCTTTATCATTCGTATAATCCTGCAGAATATCAACATCGTCCGTGATAATCGCCATTTCGTCTTTCGGTGTGAGGTTGTTGACAAGTACTTCGGCGGCCTCAACGCTGGCTTTTATGAAAGGATATTGGCTGCCGCTGTAGTCGATAATTAGAGCGATGGAACGCGGCAATATTACGTCTTCCCCAATCGCGCAGGTGCCGACCTGCTGCTCAACGCCATCTTCGTAAACAACGAAGTCATCTTTTGTGAGGCCCGGCACAAAATGTTGCTTGTTGTCGGTAACCATTACGTCGAATACCGCTAGCGTTGATTGGAGGCTCAACTCGTCATCCAATCCATCTCCAGCCTTTGGCGTGATTTTTTTAGTATCGGCGCCTTTTTTTGCATTTTTGTCTTTTGGATTCGGCTTGGTTTGATCATAACGCTTAAGGCTCGAACCAAACTTTTCCTGTTTCGGTTTCTTATCGTCCTGCGCCCTAATGATAGCTGTTGGTATGGAGGAGATGCACGCGAACAGCGTCAGTATGGCTAATCCTGTAAAAACCTTTTTTCGCATCCCTGATTCTCTTTAGGTCTTTTTAAGCCCTGTTGAAGAGGATAATGTAATCCGGTATTTATAGACAGGTGCGACTGATTTGTTAATTTTAAAATCAGTCGCGTGATTGAGCCATACAGTCCCCGCCTATGAATATAGACGCGCTAACGACTGGTTTGGCAACAGTCGAACGTACCGTGAATGATAATTTCGAACGGGATTATCGTGCTGTGAACCCTTGTCGTCTCAGAGGTTTGCCTGGAAGAGCCGTCGCCTGTTTCCCATCATCGACAACAATCTGCCCGTTGATTATGACGTAATGCATTCCGACTGAGAGCTGGTTCGGATTCTCAAATGTCGCAACATCGTGGATGGCATTCGGATCGAACACCACAACGTCTGCGTAGAACCCGGGCTTTAACATTCCACGATCCTGGAGGCGAACTCGATTTGCGGCGAGCGATGTCATCTTACGTATCGCTTCCTCCAACGTCAGGACGTGCTCCTCGCGAACATACTTACCAAGTATTCGTGGGAACGAACCGTACCCGCGAGGATGAGCATTACCTTCGGCCAGCGGGCCGGTCGTAGCTACTTCGCCGTGATCGATCCCGACGCTGACCCATGGTTGTTTCATCGCCAGTTTTACATCATCTTCGTTCATCAGAAAATAAATCGCGCCAGTTTGAGCATTATCTGCAATGACCAGATCGAACAAGGCGTCGATCTCGTCCGATTTGCCCATCATCTTCGCTATTTCAGAAATTCGCTTGCCTTCATATTTGGCCAAACTTCGGTTGAGCACACTCGCTATTAGGATTCCCTGACCGCCGCCCGCCCCAAGATAAAAGTTCTCTCTGTCGGTGCTCGGAGTGCGCATTTCTTTTTTTAGCTTCTCTCGCGTAGCAGGGTCTTTCAGCCGCTCAATGAATTTTGCCGTGCTGCCTTCGGCCGCCCACGGTGGAATGCTGGCGCCCAGCGAAGTCGCTCCCGCAATATAGGGATACTGATCGGCGGTGATATCAATGCCCTGTGCGCGTGCATCTTCGATCTTCTTTATGACGGCTGCCATCTTGCCCCAGTTCTGCTTGCCTGCCACTTTCAGATGAAATATCTCGACCGGGATATTGGCTTCTTTTCCGATGCGGATGGCCTCATCAATCGCCTCCATTTCCGAGTTGCTTTCATTGCGCATATGCGTGGCGTATATGCCGCCATACCGCGAAGCGACTTTTGCCAGTTCAATTATTTCCTCGGTCTTAGCGTAAGCTGCGGGAGGATAGACCAGCGCCGTGCTCAGTCCGACTGCGCCGTCTTCCATTGCCTCGGCCACGAGCGTTCTCATTTGATCCAGCTCTGCCGGCGTCGGCGCGCGATTCTCGTCGTGCAGAACATACTGTCGCACCTGAGTTGCTCCGACATAAGTCGCCAGGTTTATCGCAGGATGAGCTCGCTCCAGCCTGTTGAAATATTCGCCCATCGTGCGCCAGTCGGCATTCACCTTAAAGTGCGTGAAGTAAGGTTCGTTTTCCTTGAGTATGAAATCGTTGACGGGAGCGGCAGAACCGCCTTCGCCTGTTACCTCTGTCGTAATTCCCTGAAATACTTTTGATTCCGCGCGAGGATCAATCAGCAGGCTAATTTCGGATTGCCCCAGCATATCAATAAAGCCTGGAGCGACAACCATGCCTTTGGCATCAATGGTACGTGAGCCTTTCAAGGCTCCGCGCGGAGTTATTGCAGCTATGCGATCACCTTTTACTGCAATGTCGCCGTAAAACCACGGGTTGCCGCTGCCGTCGATAATGCGTCCATTCGTGATGAGGAGATCGTAAGTTTCAGCTTGCGCATTAATCGATATTAGTTGTGGAAAGATCACGAATGAGGCCATGAGGATTGCAATGAGGAGTTTCTTCATGAGATTTTTTCCGGCAGATTTGAATCTGGGCGATGTTCCTGAGACGAGATTCTAACGTACTTTACGGACGAGTGACATATTTTTTGCAAACGTGGAGATTCTGATAGACGAGCATTGGCAACGTTTACTGTTTGGCGTCTGGAATAATCACGGACCCTGTGAAGAGCGGCTCGCCACCCTTTACCTCGAGCGGATCACCGATCGAATTCCATAAGGTAAAGGTATCCTTTCGTTTAATGCCGACTTCAATATTCCAGAGACCGACGGGAAGCGCTAATTGAATATATTTCTTATGAAATGGATCACCATAAAAAGCTGATACCTCGTCGACAACTGCTCCCGACTCATTCTTTACTCTTACGGACAGATTCATCCAGTTGTCGCGAGATAAATGAGCTTCTGTTTGGGCGGCATTCAATATATGGATTTGGACAGGCCTCCAACGAATTTGAACCGGGATATCGCCGATGTCTTGTTTCCGTTTTGTGAGATCAAGGTGGAGGGTGGGTGAAGGTTTCGTAAAGAACATGAGAAGGTAGGAACCGACTTTGTCATCTAAATCCTCGTGAGGTTCAGCTACATAAACATCCAAACTCCGCTGGTTATCAAGGAAATGATTAACAAACCGGCCGTCCTTGCCAGATTTGGCCATGGTAAAAACCAAACCGGCTTCGGGACGACCAGAAAGCGATAACTTACCCACAACGAAGACTAAAGCATTCGCAACAGGTAGTCCTTCCGAATCCACAACTCTGCCTGAAATATCTGTTGTATATAGACCCTGAACCATTGCATGGGCCGAGATCAAAGAGGATCCGAATAGAACTGCTACCACTATGATTAAGATTTGTCTCATAACAATCATTTGTTCGCGATAATCACTGCTATCGCAAAATAAAACCATTACATAGTTCATCTTCAGGATCGATCAGGAATTCGTGCCGGCCCGTGATGTGGGCTGTGCCTTCTACCTCGGGAATGATCGCACGATGAGGACCGAATACAGTCTCTTGTACAACGGTACCCTTAAAGGTGCTGCCGATGATACTTTCGATTACCAGGGGTTCGTTGAGCTTGATCTCTCCGCGCGCGTGATGGATGGCCAGTCGACCGCTGACACCAGTCCCTGTCGGTGAGCGATCGACCTCGCCTTCGGCAAAAATGCAGACATTGCGGCTGTGCGAACCCGCGTTTTGTGGCTTGTCTATGAAGATCGTTCCGTAAAGGAAGCTCAGGTCATCCTCGAATGGATGAACAATCGGATGCGTCGTCATCACCGCCCGTTTGATAGCCATTCCTTTTTCGATCAGCGCTCTGAAATTCTCAGGAGTGCAGGTTAACCCAAGATCGCTTGCCTGAACGTAAGCATAAAAGGCTCCGCCAAATGCCAGATCATATCGTACGCGGCCAAGGTCAGGGACGTCGACTACTTGGTCCAAAGCAAGAACGAACGAAGGAACGTTGTGAAAGTAAACACTCTTAACCTTCCCGCTTTCCACGCGAGCATGCGCCGTTACCAATCCGGCGGGCGAATCGATTCGAATGATTGTTTCGGGCTCTATCATCGGCAGCATCCCGGTTTCAAGTACTACCGTTGATATGCCAATGATTCCGTGCCCACACATAGTGCTGTAGCCTTCGTTATGAATAAATAGAATCCCGAAATCCGATTGCGGCGATTCCGGAGGAGTAAGAATGCAGCCGTACATATCGGCATGGCCACGGGGCTCCCACATTAGAGCAGTCCGTAAATGATCGAAATGTTCTTTCGCATATCTCCGCCGCGCCAGGATCGTCTCTCCGGGCAGAAAAGGGAAGCCTGAGGTGATCACCCGAAACGGCTCTCCTTCCGTGTGTGCGTCGATGCAGGTAATCCTTGTCCAATCCGCGGGCGGATTCCAGTCAAGTGGCGGAGTCTTTAAACTGGATTTCATCTACTCCTCTCCCGAATGTAAATAGTTTCTTAAGGCAGAATTTTGCGTTTATAAGCGATATTGTTAGAACGATTTAGAGCCTCTATTCTACAGGAACCAAAGCGGTTTTTCTCTATTTCGTTTTTGGCGGGACTAAATTCCGACCTCCGACCGGCCAGTAACGTCTTAAAAAGAGCGCGAGAACCCTTGGCTTGGGCATAGTGAGTTAGGCAGGACGGTTTGCAAAAGACAAGTTCTTGCTTTTTTTCGTGGTGATTGTATAGTTTGGTGATGAGTCGCGTCGCGTACTGAGTGGGTTGAAAGATTGAGAGTTTTGCCAGCTCCTCGTCCGCAAAACATCTCTAACCAAATAAAATCGAGCGAGACACTAAAAACATCAGAAAATCGTTTTTTTGAGTAAAGCCACGGTTGACCGGATGGCATCCTCAGACATCAAACCAGCGGAGCATCTTTAATGAAGGTCTGTTCACTGTGCCAGCGCGAGTTTGAGGATCAGTTTCAATTTTGCACTCGTGACGGCACGAAGCTAACCCGGATTCAGGAGCGCGGATACTGTCGTCGCTGCGGCAAAGACTATCCGCAATCACTGTCGAAATGCCCGCTCCATGGCACACCGCTGACCGAGCACGGACCGCGTACGATTCTTGGTGACAATTTCTGCCATTTGTGCGACAGCGATTTTCCTAAAGCATTCAAACTTTGTCCCGTACATGGCATAGCTCTTCAGACCAGTCCTCTGAAAAAAAAACTCCGGAACAAGATTGATGCTACCGATGCTCCTAACCCGATAATCGGCGACACTCCGCCGCCGAATACTAACCCCTTGCCGAGGGTCTCTTTGGGCGAAGGTTATGGTGTAGATGCTCGGCGCTCATCGATCTTAGGAACGGCGGACCTGCCAAAGACAGATGCTCTGGTTGTTCCGGAAGGTCTTAAGGCCAATTCGGAAACCGATTCGAAAATACCAGGCGAACAGAGTTTCAAACCCGTCAGTGTGCATACCAATGGATTTGTGACTGGCAATTTGGTCGTTCCGAAACAGATAGAACCAGAGCCATTGCAATTTGACAATCTGCCGGATTCAGAGCCTCTGGATAGCGGCGATTTGAAGTCGAGAGTAAAAGCAGAGGTTAAAGTTGACGATGATGAAGGGTCGCTCTTCTCGCGAATAAATCGCAGGCATGTAATCTCTGCAATAACGGTGGCATTGGCACTGATTGTTTCTGTCAGCGCCTATAACGCATACGTCCGACATTCGGCGGAAGAGTCAATTCGCTTTTCGGAACCTGGCGCTCAGGCGGCATCGCAGTCCCCAGCGACCAACCAGGCAAAGGACAAAGCTATAACAGATTCCGCCGCTGATCAGGTGAAACCTCCTGCCAAATCCGCGCAGCCGAACGATGCTGCTGTCGCGGCTGCTAATGTTGCTGCGGTCACAAAGCAAACTAAAAACGCTCCGGTGGTAGCTAACACGCCTCAACCAGAGCCGCGACACACTCAAAAGCCTGGCAACAACGATCAGCCAGATGCTGAATCAATCGCACAGAGCGACAAGACTCGACCGATCTTCATTCCAAAGGCGAAAGATAACTCGACTCCGGTACAATCACAGCAGGACGTTAAACCGGACAACGCGCAGAAGGATAAAAAGCCAGCAGTACGCGACGTGTTTGAACAGGTAACTCCGGCAAGACCGGGATCGGCGCGCGTTGTTCCTTCAATCCGTAATCGTCGACGAATCGCCGTGCCGGGTGGTTTCCATTACTACTTTGAAGTTGTGCTAAACGAGCTAAATGGAGTCGGAGTCAACTGGGAACCAGCGACCATAGAGCAGATTTCCCTGGGTGGAAATGCTGGTACAAGATCTGTAGGATATGATTTCGCGATCGGTGCCCATGGGCATTACGTGATCCGGGTCGAAGTCGATATGATGGGATCGACGTCAAAGGATTGGAAAGGCACAGTCATTTACCGGAACAAAGGCAAAGATGAGAATGGTCACCAGATCTCGATCAGTTACAGAATACCACTTGACGAGAACTTCAGAGACTAGCGACAGCCTGTTACTCATCTAAACCTGATTGCTGTCTTCAATGAATCTCAAGAGCATTAAAGAAGAACGCGAGTTCCGCGCGTGCATTCTCTGCGGAATCGGATGCGTGGACCGCATTCTGCTCAACGCTTGATCCTAACTCTCTTCGAATTGTTCCGAATGCTGCTTCGATAGGATTTGTCGCACCGACGAGTTGGCGCAGTCGCGTTATGACTTCATCGCCTTCCAGGCAGAGAACGACGCAGGGGCCGGTGCTCATAAAGTCGGTCAGCGAGCCATAGAATGGTCGCTCGCGATGAACGGAATAAAAGCTCTCAGCCTCAGCCTTGGACAGATGAAGCATCTTCATTGCGCGGATTCGAAACCCATTTATTTCAAATCGTCGCAGCACTTCGCCAATGTGTCCATTTCGAACCGCGTCGGGCTTGATTATCGAGAGGGTGTACTCCGTCATACGTTTATTGAGCTCCTGTTCTTTGCTGTAAGTTTTTCGACCTTATCAGTCAAAATATTTAGTGTCAATTTTATCCGGGATACTGCGATCGGATTTTAAGAAGAGTTCCAGACTGAAAGTAACAACCGGCCAGCTATCGAGCGCTGGCCGTAAATCCCAACGCCTCTGCCGTCGCGGCTCCGATATCGGCCGGGCTCTTAACGACGCGAATTCCCGCCTCCATCAGAGCCTGCATTTTCTCAGCCGCTGTTCCTTTGCCGCCGGCAATTATCGCGCCCGCGTGTCCCATTCGGCGTCCAGGAGGTGCTGTCTGACCGGCGATAAAACCGACTACAGGTTTGGTCATATGTTGTTTAACAAATGCAGCAGCTTCTTCCTCGGCTGTTCCGCCGATCTCTCCGATCATCACAACTGCTTCGGTTTCCGGATCGTCCTGGAAGAGTCTGAGCGCATCAACGTGCGTCGTGCCAATGATCGGATCGCCTCCTATGCCAATGCAGGTCGATTGCCCAAGACCAAGGTGAGTTAATTGTCCTACAGCTTCATATGTCAACGTTCCACTTCGTGAAACGACACCAACGCGACCCTCGCGATGAATGTGTCCCGGCATAATCCCGACTTTGCATTTGCCTGGCGAAATAACGCCTGGACAGTTTGGTCCGACAAGCCGAGTCGAGTTGCCTTTCAAGTATTCGTGCACCTGAACCATGTCCAGCGTCGGTATTCCTTCCGTGATGCACACGACCAGACCAATTCCCGCTTCGGCTGCCTCCATGATTGCGTCGGCCGCAAACGGCGGTGGCACATAGATTACGCTGGTATTGGCGCCAGCTTCTTTTACGGCATCCGTAACGGTGTTAAAAACGGGAATTCCTTCATGGGTAGTGCCGCCTTTGCCCGGCGTGACACCGGCAACGACGTTCGTTCCGTAATCACGCATCTGCAGTGTGTGAAAGGTCCCTTCCTTGCCAGTGATGCCTTGAACAACCAGACGCGTAGACTTGTCGACCAGAACGCTCAAAATAACCTCCGTATAAAGCCAAATTAAGTGATGCCGCCTTCGATTGCTGATGAAAATCAGCAGTATCTGGCTAAAGCGGAAAAGAATATCACAATTTGAGTCTCATAGCGCGGGAAATTCCCCCTCTCTACACCTCAAGATTCGTAGAGGCTTGATTTCTTTCGCTGAGGTAAGACTGTCGTTGACCTCCACTGATTTCGTCCATCGATTTCGAATGATGCACCGGTTGTAATATCCATTGCAATTATGCTTTGATTGCCTAGATTAATATTGGTAGTCTTGTGGGTACTGAAAGGAATAGAGGCTCCGGCCGACCGATTAGATTAGTAATGGTTAAAGCCAAATGCCGCCAATGTGGCAGTGCGAACTTGCGAGAATGGTATGGCGGCACGTCGTGGATATTGCGTTTAGTAATGTTAAGGAATTATCTTTGCAATGATTGCAATCGACATTTCATCGGATTTGGTCTTTGGTTTCGTCACGTACACAAGAAGTAGGATCCGTCAGTGTCTAGTCTAATATCACAGGTCTGGATTTAACTCGATCTTGTTACAAAGAAAACAACCCTGAGAACGTTTTGACGATGTTCTCAGGGCTGAATTCGCGGAGTTATTAAATATCCAGGTTGCGAACATCCAGCGCGTTATCCTCAATAAACTTGCGCCTTGGTTCAACTGAGTCGCCCATCAGGACCGTGAATATCTCGTCTGTTTCAACGGCATCTTCTATTCGGACCTGAAGAAGAGATCGTTTCGCTGGATTCATTGTAGTTTCCCACAACTGCTCCGGATTCATCTCGCCAAGTCCCTTGTATCGCTGAATGGCAATATCTTTCTTGGCCGCAGACAGAATGTGATCCAGTAGCTCGTTTCTTGAATTTACCGTGACCGAGCTGCCGTTTTGCCCAATCGTAAATGGAGATACCAGAGTGCGAGAAAGTTCGTTGTATAGCATCATCGCATTTTGGAATTCTACGTGAGTTGCCATCTCCCAGTTGATGACCAGAGCGGCCGTGCCGTTCCCTTGTGAAGAATTGATCGAAATCTCCCACAGGTTGTGCTCTTCGTCTTTTTCGAGCCCCGTCGCATAACCAGTGTCGGATAGCGCTTTCTCAATTCCACCTATCAATTTTTCATTTTTGAAAATGTTATGGAGCTTTGCGTCTTGCTTAAGTGCGCCAGAGTCGCCGGCAAAAGCTTCAATCAGAGCATCAAGCAGTTTGTTATCCTGGAAACGACGCGATAGCTTTTCATAATACGTGTTGAATTCGACCAGCCGTTCGAGGGTTTTGGTCAATTCGCGCCCTTCGATTACTTCAGCTCGCTTGCCGGCTTTTACCTGAACGTCCTCGGTAGCCTTTCGCATCAGGTATTTGGTCATCGACTTTTCGTCTTTTATGTATTGCTCGTTCTTGCCTTTCTTGACCTTAAAGAGAGGCGGCTGAGCGATATAGATGTGACCCGTGTCTACGAGTTCTCGCATTTGCCGATAAAAGAAAGTCAGCAGCAAAGTCCTGATATGCGCTCCATCGACGTCGGCATCGGTCATAATGATGATCCGGTCGTAGCGGAGCTTTGACAAATCGAAATCGTCTTTTCCGATGCCGGTACCCAAGGCCATTATCATCGCTCGGATTTCCGTATGGCTGAGCATCTTGTCAAAGCGCGATTTTTCAACGTTTAAAATTTTACCTCTTAAAGGAAGGATCGCCTGAAAGCGACGGTCTCGTCCCTGTTTGGCGCTTCCACCCGCAGAATCGCCTTCGACCAGGTACAGTTCACAAAGCGAGGCGTCCTTTTCAGAACAATCAGCCAGCTTGCCGGGCAAACCGCTGCCTGCGTCGAGTGCACCCTTGCGACGTGTCAGATCTCTGGCCTTACGGGCAGCTTCGCGCGCTCTTGCTGCCTCGACGGCTTTGTTTATGATCGAACGGGCCACTTTGGGATTCTGATCGAAGTAAAGGTTAAGTTGTTCATTCAAAAAAGTTTGAACTTGACCCTTGACGTCGCTATTCAGCTTTCCCTTGGTCTGTCCCTCAAATTGAGGCTGCGGAAGCTTAACGCTGATTACGGCAACCAGGCCTTCACGGACATCATCACCGCTAAGGTTTTCTTTCAGATTCTTAAAAAGGCCAGACTGCTGCCCATAGTTGTTAATCGTTGATGTCAGTGCAGCACGGAAACCCGAAAGGTGAGTTCCACCATCGACTGTATTGATGTTGTTAGCAAACGAAAAGACCGTCTCTGAATAGGTGTCGTTGTATTGAAGTGCTACCTCGATTGTCAGATCGTCTTTAGTAGCTTCCGCATAGATCGGTTTCGGATGAAGCACGTTCTTGTTTTTATTCAGGTGTTTAACGAATTCGGCGATACCACCTTCATAATAGAATTCGTGCTTGCGCTCCGGTGTGCTGCGCTCGTCGGTAATCGTTATGCGTATTCCTTTGTTGAGAAAGGATTTTTCGCGCAATCTCTGGGATAGAGTATCGAAATTGAACTCGGTCACTTCAAAGATCTGTGGATCCGGTATAAAGGTTACCTTGGTTCCACGACGTTTTGATTTGCCGGTCTTCTTTAAAGCTTCTACAGGGACTCCACGGTGATATTCCTGCTCATACGTATTGCCGTCGCGCCAAATTTCCAGTCTGAGCCATTCTGACAGGAAGTTGACCACACTGACGCCTACTCCGTGAAGTCCACCGGACACTTTATAGCTGTTCGAATCGAACTTGCCGCCGGCGTGAAGAATGGTCATAACGACCTGAGCGGCGGAAACGCCTTCCTGTTTGTGAATATCTGTAGGTATGCCGCGTCCGTTGTCCACAACGGTTATCGAGTTGTCGATGTGAATCGTGACTTCGATGTGGTCGCAGAATCCTGCCAAAGCCTCATCTACTGAATTATCAACAACTTCGTAAACAAGATGATGTAATCCTAACTCTCCGGTCGAGCCAATGTACATCGCTGGGCGTTTTCGGACCGCATCTCGCCCTTCGAGAACCGTGATTGAGCCTGCGCCGTAATCGCTCGACTTCGATACCGATTCATCGTCTTTGTCGTCTGTCATTCGCTTCGATTCCTCGTTTTTTGATTTTGTAAGTTCCTGCTTCTTTACTGCCATTCCTTGATAAAATCCTTCCAGCCTGCCTTCATATTCGTCTGGATCCGCTCTTGTTCCCTGTAAACCTCTAATTGCGGCTTTAGAAGTCTGGTTGGAGATTTCAGAATCCAAAATTTCGATAACTAAAAGTTTGAGATGGCCCTTCGATCTTCAAAATGGAGCCTGATGCGGGTCAACCTCGTTAAGCTCAACTGCCGATCTCTCCTCTTCAGGGTTGCCCTCAACAAGATCACTGGTCATGGAGGGACTTAACGGATCAGTCAAACCCAGTTGATCCGGCGATACCTCGGTGGCGCGCCCTGACTCAATCAGACGAAACGCCGTCGGTCCGGTGAACCATCCTGTAATAGACCTCTTTGAGGTAGAAATAAACGTTTGCGTTTTGCCGCTCAGGTGGTTCAAAACCGTCCGGATTCGCCCGAGATCGAGTTCCGCGTCTATGTCATCCAGTAAGAAAATCGGGTAATCATCAAACACTTCATTATACAGCGAAACTTGCGCTAAAACAAGGATTAATAAGGCACTTCGCTGCTGTCCAGAGCTTCCAAAACGGCTCGCTTCGCGGCCATCAAGGCTTATTTCCAGATCATCCCGATGGGGCCCGACAAGGCTATAACCTAGTGAAATTTCGTTGGTCATTCGGGCTTCAAGTCTGGACCTGAAAAGCGCAGCGTAATTGTCCAGGGCACCATGGCTTTCCAACGAAGATTTATATCGAATTGACAGCGTCTCTTTCCCAAAAAGGGCTGGATTCAAAGTTCTGGACAGCTTTTCGACGTATTCCGTTCTGGATTTGTGAATTTCGCTGCCAAGATCGATGAGTTGTTCGTTCCATGGCTCGATCAGCGGCACGAAATTTTTGAAATCTTCGCTTTCCTGGGCGCTTTTCAGTAGCGCCACCTTTTGCTTCAGCACCCGATTGTAGGAATTCAGCGTCTGAATGTAAGCCGGCCTGGTCACCGCAATTCCACGGTCAAGAAAACGTCGTCTTTCGGCAGGTTCGCCTCGAACAATTTCCAGTTCATCGTTAGTGAAAGCAAATACGTCCAGATTGCCAAGATAGCGAACAAGCGATTCCCGTTTGCCGTTGACGTAAAAAGCTTTTGCGCTTTTTTCGATCTGTGCCTGCAGCTCTTTCCTGACGGTTCCCTGATAGATTTCTGCCCGAAGGATAGCGGTCGTTTCGTTATGGTTTATTGTTTCGTCCAGATGATTGGTGCGAAACGATTTTGTAGCACCTAAAATGTAAATTGCCTCAAGCCAGTTGGTCTTTCCCTGACCATTATCTCCATAAAGGATGTTCAGACCCGCGTCGCAAGTCAGGGAGCCTTTCAAATTGCGGAAACCGAGAGCTTCGATCGAAGACAGAATCATTACAAAAATATTATCACACAATCTGCGCTTGAAAGGCGGTGCACCGGACTATTGTGTTAATATTTGTTCTCGAGGTTCGGTTATGTCTACGAAAACCCGAGCAACAATAGAAGACCTTTATAAACTGCCGGACGGCGCCAAGGCGGAGCTCGTCAATGGAAAGATTGTTCTGATGTCACCAACTGGAGGTGATCCCGGTTATGCCGGAGATGAGATTTTCTTTTCACTGCGTCAATACGCAAAGCAAACAGGTAAAGGCCGAGCGGTAGGAGACAATAAGGCGTTTAGGGTGCATCTGCCCAACCGTGAGTCATTCAGTCCCGATGCGGCCTATTACGTCGGACCTGATCCAGGCATGAGGTTTTATGAAGGCGCACCGATTTTTGCCGTCGAGGTTCGAAGCGAAAACGATTACGGCCAAATTGCGGAACGCGCAATTTCTCAAAAACGCGCCGATTACTTCGCGGCCGGAACTCTGGTTGTTTGGGACATCGATCTTCGCAGTCCTGATGTTGTTAAATCTTACGATGCCGCAAGTCCGAATGCGCCAAAGATATTCCGTCGCGGCGAGATTGCAGATGCCGAACCGGCCTTGCCCGGCTGGCGAATTAACGTTGATGATCTTTTTGCATAAAGCGATCAACACCTAACTTGGGATCAGGAACAATACTTTATGAAGTCTCTTCTTCTGACCGTCCTGTTTATAGTTTTCGCGTCCGCATCAGTTATCGGCCAGACAAAATCGATGAACTGGGAAGACAGCACGCGAGATATTTATATCGATGGGCAAATCGACCGCGAGGCTCAGGTGCTGGCCTCAGACGACGACAAGCGGATGGTTCTAATCTCCGCCAAACTCAAACAGGCGGTGTTGCTTAATGCAGACGCAGGCACAGTTGATATTACAAATAAAGACGCCTTCAAATTAACGGCAGATCGCGGAATGGCCAAATCCGCAGACAATCTGTCAATCAGGTCTATCGGGAAATATACAAAGTTGACGGGTCCCGTTTACAGTTTCACTGTCGATGGCAAATCGATTGTCATCGCCCGTCACGAAGGCGCACTGGGTGAGATAACGGAAGAAAAACTGTGGGAGACCGTTCCTGTCTGGCATTCACTGGAGCAGGATTACAAGCCAAATCCTGATTCTGTTGCAGCTTTGAAATCGGTAGACCAGGACACTCAATTGATCATTATCCTTGGAACGTGGTGTCACGACAGCAAAAACCAGGTCCCCAGACTGCTCAGGGCAATCGAAACCTCGAACAACAAAAAATTTCATATTAAACTGCTCGCCCTGGATCGGGGATTTTCAAAGTCAGTTGATTGGCTTGAGCGTTATCAGGTAACAAACACTCCTACAATCATCGTGCAGCAGAATGGAAGAGAGATTGGCCGCATCAACGAGACTCCCGCCGTTCCGTTAATTGAAGATGATCTGGTCGCGATCCTGCACGGCAAGCCGAACGTTCATCATGGCAGCACAGAGCACAGCCAGAAACTGGCTGAAGGCGCTTATGAATATCTCAGTCGCGATGGCAAACAAACCGGCACCGAACGATGGCAGCTATACAGCACGAACAGCGGAGGACAGCTTCTTCATAGCGATATAACAAAAGGCGATGTCCGAACAGAGGTCTATTACGAAATAGACGCTAAGAGGCACCCCGTGTTTATCGAAACAACGATCCGCGAAGGCGATCGCATCGTTCGTGAACGCTCCTACACTGAAGATCATAAACTGCATAATCACATCGCAGGAGACATCGGCGTGCTGGATCAAACTGCAGATTTTCCCGAGGCAGACGCATTTTTCTCGCCAGCTATTGCCACTGCTGGATTCGGATGGGCGGCAGGTTCTAAAGACTTGATGCAAGTGCCGACATATTTTGCTCTTTCCGGTCTCGACAATGTCGGTGGATTTGTTGAAGGTATAAGCTATGAACAACAGGGCGACGAGACTGTCCACGTACAGGCCGGGGATTTTCGTGCTCAACGAATTCTCCAAAAGACAAAATCAGAATCGCATAATTTGTATATGCATCCGCAGCTTGGCATTCCCGTTAAGGGCGAAACAAAAGACGGCGGGACTTTCGTGCTGACTTCGCTGGAAATCGCTTCATCAAGCAAATAGAAAGGGGATTGGTTGGCAAGAATAGACACGCTCCTGTTCGATCTGGATGGCACACTAATAGACACCGTTGATCTGATTGTTGAAAGTTATCATCACGTTTGGGAAAAGAATTTCGGTTATCGGCAAGAGCGAAGCGTCATAACCCGAACGATGGGAATGCTAATCGACCTTTCAATGCATCAACTGATCGAAACGGGTGTTAGCGAAAACCAAATTAAACTGATCGAAGACCAGCACGTCGTAGTTCGCAGACTGCTGGATCAATATCGCGAGTTCAATCTGGCCCACCACGACAAACTGATCAAACCCTTTCCTAATGTAAACGAGACGTTACAGGAGCTGCGACAACGTGGTTATCGGATCGGTGTTGTAACCAGCAAACGCCTTCTGGGAGCCGAGCGTGGCCTCAAGGCTTTTGATTTGGACAAACTTGTTGATGTCGTAATTGCTGCTGAAGACACGACCGAACATAAACCGCATCCTGCTCCGTTGATAAAAGGAATGGAGCGATTGGAAAGCAGTCCCGAGACTACGGCTTATATCGGAGACAGCACTCACGATATGATTGCAGGAAAAAGAGCGGGCGTTTTTACGGTCGCAGCGCTATGGGGGCCGTTCGATCCAGAGGAACTACGGGCTACTTTACCTGATTTAATAATATCGTTACCTATCGAACTGCTGGAGCAGTTTCAGTTCGTTGCACCACCTTCAACCGAAAACTCCGGCTAACGCCGGTACTACGAACTTATTCGACTATCTCGCGCATGAATTTGGCAGCTTCTTCTGGCGGAGTCGGATTGATATAAAATCCTGTTCCCCATTCAAAACCGGCAACGCGAGTCAGAGTAGGCATTATTTCAATATGCCAGTGATAATAGTCGTTATGCACTTCCGCGATTGGCGAGGTATGAACGATCATATTGTATGGCGGATTTTCCAATGCTTTATCCAGACGACCAAGAACATCCTTTGTTATACGCGCCAGATTCTTGTATTCCAGGCGTAAGCTCTCTTCATATGAAGATTCGTGATGTTTTGGCAGTATCCAGGTCTCGAACGGAAATCGCGGGGCATACGGAGCAACTGCGACGAAATCCTGATTTTCGGTAATTACCCGAACACCATCGTCCAATTCCTGGCGAATTATGTCGCAATAAATACAGCGCTCTTTCAGGTCGTAATATCGCTTTGAGCCTTCGACTTCTTCTCTAACTTTTGATGGCACGATTGGCAAAGCGATCAGCTGGGAATGGCTGTGCTCAAGCGAAGCTCCCGCAGCTTCACCGTGATTCTTAAAAATCAAAATATAACGAAATCGTCGGTCGCGCTTCAGGTCGATCAGCCGGTCGCGATATGCCCAGAACATTGATTCGACTTCGGAGTCGGTCATAGTCGGAATCGTTCGATCATGATGAGGCGTCTCGATAATAATTTCATGAGCGCCAATGCCATTCATCTTGTCGTAAAGGCCTTCGCCCATTCGGCCCATATCGCCTTCGATTTGCAGAGCGGGAAATTTATTCGGCACTACGCGCAGCAGCCAGCCTTGAGAGTTCGGCGTGTGATTCCCATTTTCGCGGTACGCGAGTATTTCAGGCGGCGTCTTGTCTTCGTTGCCGTAACAGAAAGGACAAAACCCTCCCACCTGCACCGTAGATGCTCTGCGAAAATCGTGCGGTCGGTGTGCGCGATCAGTAGAAATAATGACCCAACCACCCGTAATTGGGTCCTTGCGAACTTCGGGCATTAACAAACCTCCGAAAGACCTTAGAAACGTTAGATGATAATTGGCAGAAAAACGTCGGCGTCATTGTAACGCAACATGCGGAAAAAGAAACGGAGACACGGGGAAGCGGAGAAACGGTGAAATACGGTTTTCTCTCCGCTTCCCCGCGTCCTTCCTCAAGAGATCACCAGTAACTGTCGTGGGGTTCGCTCTCCCACGCGAAAGCTCGTTTGCGCAGATTCTCTTCGGAAAAGTAACCGCGCTTAAGCTCGATTTCAGGTGATTTCGGATCTGTCATCACGACGCTAACGACATCATATCTGAATGGCTCGCCGATCAAACCCAGCATCTGACGATAACGTTTTGCGGTTCGAACGATCTGTCGCTGTTTTGCCATAGTGACGGCGGCTTCGGGCGGAGCTATCTCGATTGAGGTGCGAGTTTTGACTTCCACAAAACAGAGCACGTTATCATCATAAGCAACAATGTCGATCTCGCCCGAAATCGGTTGTCCGGTGATTCCACGACCGAGTCGCATTTTAAGGTTAGTGACGACGATTCGATATTTGTGCTTTCGCAAGTATCGTTTTGCGAGACTCTCTCCTAGCTGTCCAAGCGCGAGATGCGGCGCTGTTTGAGCGTTGCTTTTGGTTCTGCCTAATAGCGACTTGACTCTTTCCATCGGCTGATTGCGAGCGACATGTTATTATTAAAGGTTCCCTGGGAGCGATTATCAATAACCATGAGCAGCGAAGCAAACGAAATCCTGGCCGAGTCCGACAAACTGGAGCTTCCCACTGTCACCATCGTGGGGCGACCAAACGTCGGCAAATCGACTTTCTTTAATAAATTGACGGGGACTCGCAAATCCATTGTCGGTGATTTGCCGGGTATCACCCGAGACCGAATTTATGGAACAGTCGAATGGAACAACCGTATGTTTCGCCTGGTCGATACTGGCGGAATCATTCCCGACGATGAAGCGACCATTCCCAAAAACATCCTGATTCAGGCGAAGACCGCCATTGAAGAGTCGGGATTGATCCTGCTGATGGTTGATGCCAGAGCCGGGATAACCTCACTGGACGAAGAACTGGCTGCGATGCTTCGACCGCTGGGCAAGAAGGTTTTTGTTGTTGGTAACAAAGCAGATGCCGCGAGCATTGAAGATCACGCTCAGGAATTTCATTCGCTGGGTTTCGACGGAGTCTTTCCTGTTTCCTCTGAACACGGCAACGGCATCGGCGATCTGCTGGATGCAATTCTCGACAGCATCGAGCTTCCGGAAGCCCGCGAAACTAAAACGGAAGAGATCAAACTGGCGATAATAGGACGACCGAACGTTGGCAAGTCTTCGCTGGTTAATAAGCTGTTAGGTCAGGACCGGGTCATTGTGTCGCCTATCGCGGGAACGACGCGCGATTCAATCGACACTCAGCTCGAGTACGAAGGTCAAAAGTTTCTCCTGGTCGATACCGCCGGTATCAGGCGCAAAGGCAAGACCGAGGGAATGGCAGAGAAACTCTCAGTCGTAATGGCCAGGAAGAATATCGAGCGGGCTGACGTGGCCATAATAATTATTGACGGCGAAGAGGGGCCGACTAATCTGGATGCGACAATCGCCGGTTACGCTCACGAAGAAGGCAAGTCGATTATTATTGCGGTAAACAAATGGGATCTGGTCGAGAAGGACTCGCACACGATGACCGCATACGAACGAAAGGTGCGCGAGGGAATGAAATATCTGGACTACGCTCCAATTGTCTTCATATCCGCGCTAACGGGGCAAAGAATTCACAATCTGCTTGATCTTGCGATCAAGGCTCAGCAAGCGCGCCATTTCCGCATCAGCACAGCCGAACTAAACGTATTCTTTGAACAGCATCTTGATCAGCCTAAAGCTACGTTGCCAGGAAAACAACAGATGCGCGTTCGCTATATCACCCAGGCGGGAATTTGTCCGCCGACATTTGTGTTGTTCACTAACGCAAAGAAATACAAACTTCACTTTTCATACGAACGATACATAACCAATCGATTGCGTGAACAATTCGATTTCTTCGCCACGCCGATTCGAATCGTGCAGCGAAACCGGAAGGCTTAAGAATGGGAATTCACCACAGAGGCACAGAGACGCAGAGATTTTAATTTCTTCTCTCTGTGACTCTGTGTCTCTGTGGTGAGTCTTTCAGATTTATGCAATTTGAAGTGTTACATCGCGATAGTCGGACTCAAGCGCGCTCAGGAATAATTCGCACGGCGCATAGCGAAATCGAAACGCCAGTATTCATGCCTGTCGGTACGGCCGGGTCAGTAAAGGCGATTACTCAGGAGATGCTGGAAGCGTTGGACGCTCGGATAATCCTGGGCAACACCTATCACCTTCTTTTGAGACCGGGACACGAGCTCATTCGCTCGCTTGGAGGACTGCACAAATTCATTTCATGGCCAAGGTCGATTTTGACCGACAGCGGTGGATTCCAGGTCTTCAGCCTTGGCGATTTGCGAAAGCTGACTGAAGAAGGGGTGACGTTTCGTTCGCATCTGGACGGTTCGCTAATCGCGCTCTCGCCTGAGATCTCAATGGAGATTCAGACTGCGCTGGGCTCTGACATTGTCATGTGTTTTGACGAATGCACTCCGTTTCCGGCAACGCGAGAGCAGGCTACAGCTTCACTGGAACTAACAACGAGATGGGCTAAGCGGTGTCGAGACAGGTTCGATCAGTTGCATCAAGTCGAAACCGCACCGGATCAAGTTTTATTTGGAATCGTCCAGGGAAGCGTCTATCAGGACTTGCGGCGGCAGAGTCTGGATCAACTGTGCGAAATCGGATTTGAGGGTTATGCAATTGGCGGGCTGAGTGTCGGAGAGTCAAAAGAACAGATGTACGACGTTACGGAATTCATCGCGCCTCAACTTCCGCAAGAGCAGCCGCGATACCTTATGGGTGTAGGCACCCCTGAAGATCTGGTGGAATCAGTCGCGCGTGGTGTAGATATGTTCGATTGCGTAATGCCAACCCGTAATGCTCGAAATGGACAACTGTTCACGAGCCGCGGGAAACTGAATATTCGTAATGCTCAGTGGGTTACTGACGGTCGCCCGATTGATGAAGAATGCGAGTGTGCGGTTTGTCAGCGATATAGTCGTGCATACCTCCGCCATTTGCACGTCAGCGGAGAGATACTTGCCTCTATCTTGGCTAGCTACCACAATTTATACTTCTACCTTGACACGATGAAACGGATAAGGCAAGCTATCCGTCTTTCGCTTTTTGAAGATTTCAGGCATGAGTATCATGCCAGGCTGAGCCGGGGTTTTGAGTGATTAGGCCGCAGAGAATCTGCCAAAGGAATTGGCGGTCCCTCTCGAACCTTTGAAGCTGGCAGCGTATTTCCTAATGTCGTTTGGACATCAAGGGAATATAGATGGAATGCAGATACAGTCAGGTTGATTTGCCCAAACTTTTCAAGTTCATCTACAGTCACGCCGCAGCTTCAGCAGATTGTTCAAATCCCATTGGAAGAGTTTTATTCCGGCTCGGTCGCAAGATTAGCGTCTTTGGACCAAGCCAAAGGTTGCAATCGTTGAGATTCTTATGACATCACCATTCCTCTTGTTTCAGGCCGGCGGCGGCATCATAGGCGCGATGGCGCCTTTTATTCTTATCCTGGGTGTTTTTTATTTTCTGCTGATTATGCCTCAGCGAAAGCGGCAAAAGCAGTTACAGGATATGGTAAGCGCCCTCAAAACCGGCGATCGCATCGTAACCAACAGCGGGATCATCGGCACAATAACCAGCATCAAAGATGACAGCCTGATGTTGAGGACAGGCTCGGTAAATATAGAGGTCCAGCGCAGCTCTGTCGCTTCCATGCAATCGGATGCGAAAGATACAAAGGATGTGAAAGGGAGTTTGAAGTAGTATGCGCCCAGAACTAAAGCGTCGCGTAATTATCAGCATAAGTATTGTTGTTGTCTGTTTGGCAGCAGTGTTCTGGCCTCGCGCCGTTGACGAATCCGACAAAGCCCATCCTCGTCCGAGAAGCGCCAGCGAGCGAATCAAAGACTTTATTTCCTATAAGCAGATCAAGGAAGATTTGGCCGCCAACATTCATTTGGGCTTGGATCTAAAAGGCGGCACGCATCTGGTCATGCTTGTTAAATGGCAAGATGTAATTCACAACAAGGTACTTCGAAATATTGCCCAGGCAAGAACAATACTGCAACGCGAGAACATTCCGTTTACGGATATCAAAGATGTTTCTACTCCTAACAGTTTGGGAGAGTTAAGTGTTCTGGTTCCGGATTCTTCCAGGAACAGCGATATAGAGAGCAAGTTACTAGATGACTTTAACAAGAACACCCTGACCGGAAAGGGCTGGGCGAGGATAGGCCAATCGGCGACATCGATTACATTCCAAATGAACCAGGCTGAGCAAGATCAAATTGCTGATAAAGCTACGACTGACGCGATGGGGGTAATCAACACCCGTATCAACGCGCTGGGCGTTTCTGAGCCCAGCATACAGCTTGGACCTCAAGGCAGTCACCAGATAATTCTGCAACTTCCAGGCGTGGATGATCCGGAACGCGTCAAGAACATTCTTAAAGCGGAATCAGTTCTGGAACTCGGACTTTTAATTGGCCAGCCTTATTCAACAAAAGAAGAGGCCCAGGCAGCGGCTGCTGGACATCAGGACTATGAAGTCCTTAAGATGACAGAATTCGGCGAGCAATGGGCCGTTATACAAACGCCGCCGGCCATCACGGGCGAAGATATGCGCGACGCCAGCGCGGTTCCGGCGCGTGGCGGTTCAGACACGTATGAGATTGAATTCTCATTGACTTCCCAGGGCGCGGTGAAGTTCGAGCAATTCACAAAGACTCACCTTCAACAGCGTCTGGCCATTATATTAAATAATGAAGTTAAATCAGCGCCGACGATTCAAAGCACAATCAGCGATAGAGGTCAGATAACCGGGAATTTCACCAAGCAGACTGCCGAAGATCTGGCACTGGTGCTCAGGTCCGGCGCTTTGCCCGCTGGTCTTGTTTATCTTGAAGAGCGAACTGTTGGTCCAAGCCTCGGTGCAGACTCAATTAAGGCCGGTGTGCTCTCATCAATCGCAGGGTTGGCGGCAATTGTCGCGTTTATGCTCTTCTATTACAGGGGTGCAGGTATCAACGCCATTGTCGCATTGATCATCAACCTGATCATATTGATGGCAGGGCTTGTCAGTTTCTCCGCGGTTCTAACACTGCCCGGAATCGCGGGTGTGATCTTGACTATAGGTATGGCGGTCGACTCGAACGTTCTGATCTTTGAGCGCATACGCGAAGAGCTGCGCAGTGGAAAGACAGTGCCTTCTTCGGTCGACACGGGTTTCAAACGCGCTTTTGTCGCGATCATTGATACGCACGTTACGACCATCGTTTCGGCGTTGTTCCTCTTCCTGTTCGGTACTGGACCGATTCGCGGTTTCGCTGTGACGCTGGCCGTGGGCTTGCTGGCGAATCTGTTCTCGTCGGTTTATGTATCGCGCACGATGTTTAATTATGTGCTCTCGGGAAGAGAAGCGCGGGTGGAATCATTGAGTATTTAAGTTCCCGCAATTGAGAGGTCAGGGAACACGTTTATTGGGGTTTTATGATTGAATTATTTAAAAAGCCGTCCATTGACTGGATGGGGAAGAAGACAATTTTCATTGTGGTGTCGGTTGCGCTCCTTGTGCCAGGGGCTCTTTCGGTAGTGTTGCGAGGGTTCAATCCAGGGATTGACTTTTCCGGTGGCTCGATGGCCTATGTGGCTTTCAAGCAGAAACCCGACCTCAACTCGATTCGTGACGCTTTGGCAAAGCAAGGCGTCAATCGTGACTCGATAGTCATTCAAGACATAAGCACCGGAAGCTTACTGAACCAATCAAAGGCTCAGCAGGTGTTGATTCGGCTGCCTCAGGTTGCGGCCGAAAGTCAGGATCAGGGCATTAACGCTGGAAAGAATAAGATTATCGCTGCTCTTCAATCTTTAACTCCCGGAGACGCCAGTGCCTCTGTACCCGGTGGAAAGACGGATTTGAATAATACCGGTAGCGCTGCTATTCACGACAAGCTGATGGCGCTCGACCCGGCGGGTCTCCGATCACAGGGAGAATCAGTAGCCGACCAGAAGTATTCAGCAATTGCATCGAGCATTACCAATTTTCGCGATCACGCGAGTGGCGGTTTGATAACCAGTCCAACCGAAGTCCCGTTTACGGACGATGCATACAAAGACCTCAGCGAAAGTCAGAAGTCCAAACTTCGCGATGCCCTGAACCAGAATTTCTACGCCGGGAACTTCAATATCCCTAATATTCAGAGCGTCAGCGCCAGCGTCGGCGCAGAGCTGCGAAGCAAGGCTATCTATGTGACGATGTTCGCTCTGTTTGGAATGCTTATCTACGTCGGCTTCCGTTTTGAATGGATTTATGGCGTCGGCGCGGTCGTCGCAGTGTTCCACGACGTGATGATTACGCTGGGTCTGTTTTCTCTCTTTCACAAAGAGATTGATATGACAGTTATCGCGGCGCTCTTGACACTGGTGGGCTATTCGATGAATGATACGATCGTCATCTTTGATCGTATCCGCGAAAACCTGCAGTTGCGACGAAGAGACAGCCTGATCAGAATTGTCAACGATTCAATCAATCAAACTCTCTCACGAACTATACTGACATCGGGATTGACATTTATTGCTGCTCTATCGCTGTGGATATTTGGCGGTCCGGTTCTGAACGGTTTCGCGTTCGCGCTCGTTGTGGGTATTGCCATTGGCACGTACTCGTCCTTCGCAGTCGCTGCGCCCATTATGGTGTGGTGGAAACTGTTTAATGAACAGCGCGTGCGCCGCTCGGTCGCATCGCGCGTTTCCAGCGGAACGGCGCCAGTGAAAGCAAAATAGTCGGCAGCGATTGAAAGACAGGACTTTTGTTCATTGATTTGCCATAGCCTTCAGCCCAGGTTTCAATGTTGGCCGTGGTGAATGATCAAGCCGATTTTGTAGAGGGCGACCTTGGCGAGAGTTGTCTGTTTTTTGCGAAATAGGGACTCTTGACAGGCGCGCAGGCGAGGAGTAGACTAGCCCCGTTGCTGGCCTATCAATTCTCGACAGAACAAAATCTCTCCGATTAATCGGTGAAGCCTTTATTGTACGTTCTATTGGTTTATACGTACTAGGGCTTTGTTCTGTTCCGAAAAATCTCTACCTGTGCGCAATCCTATTGGTAAAGCATTTCTAGCCTTGTACCCATCGGCATTGAAGGGAGGCAGACAGAATGTTTGATAACCTCGTAGAGTCATCTGTAAACAGAAGGCACACTAAGGCGGGGCCGTTATTTGGATTAACCCTTGCGGTTTATGTGGTTATCTTTATAACGATCGTTTGGGCCGGCATTATGTTTTTTGATCCGCGTCTTAATGAAAGCATGGACGTGGTAACGCTGGTCGCGCCGCCACCGCCACCACCGGCGGCTCCACCGCCAGCATCGTCAGCTCCGAAGGTGGTTCCCAAGGTTGTGATGGCCGATCCTAACCAGTTCGTGGCACCCAAGACCATTCCAAAGGAAATTCCGAAAGATATTCCACGTTACAACGCTGCCGATTTTAATACCGGTACGTCTGGCGGCGTTCCAGGTGGAGTTCCGGGCGGCGTTCCCGGCGGCGTTCCAGGTGGAGTTCCCGGCGGAACGGGTCCTGCGGGCCCGCCACCACCTCCCCCACCGCCACCGCCTCCGGCAAAGAAGGAAGAACCGCCTCCACCAAAACAGGTGGCGCGCAGCGAGGGCGTTATTCGTGGAAACGCGATCCATTTGATTACGCCGCCATATCCGCCTCTGGCAAGAACCGCCAGGCAGCAGGGTAAAGTTGAAGTCGAAATCACTATCGACGAACAAGGCAACGTTATCTCGGCTATTGCCAAGAGCGGACCTCCGCTTTTGCAGGCCGCCGCAGTGCAGGCTGCGAGAGGATCGAAGTTCCGTCCGACATTGCTTTCCGGCGTGCCGGTCAAGGTTACTGGTGTCCTGACTTACAATTTCAATCTGCAATAGTTTGTTTGGTGAGCGCGTCGCTGAGGCGTTTGCAGTTAGTTGCGCGCTCTTAATTTTGAGACGAATATCCTAGTGATTAGATTTAGTTGAAGAATCGGAGGAGCTTAATCAATGACTTTATTAACCACGTTTCTATTAGCCGGCGCCAAGTTCGCCTTCTTTATTCAGGATGCGGCGCAGGCCGCGGGCGGAGAAGGTGGCGGATCGACTGGACCTGACTTTTCAGTATTCGGAATGATCAAGCGCATGAACGGCGTCGGATTGGTCGTGTTAATTATATTGTTGATCCTTTCAATGTATTCAATCGCGATCGGCGTCGAGCGCTTGTTGACCTATAATGCGGCAAAAACTCAGTCGCGTCAGTTCGCCCCGAAAGTCGCCGTTGCTCTCAAAGGCAACAGAATCGACGAGGCGATTGCAATTTCTGACAAGCACAAGAAGAGCCATCTGGCCATGGTCGTGAACGCCGGTTTGCAGGAGTTCCAGAATCACGCTCTCGGTGATCTATCGGGCGAAGAGATCGAATCGTCCCGCCGCGCACTGCAGCGCACCACCGCGATGAAGGCCGCGGAATTCAAGCGTGGCTTGTCCGCGCTGGCGACAATCGGTTCGACGGCTCCGTTCGTTGGACTGTTCGGAACAGTGGTCGGTATCGTTCGCGCATTCCAGGGAATGAACACCGCGGAGGGCGCATCGATTCAGGCAGTTGCCCCTGGTATTTCTGAGGCGTTGATCAACACCGCTCTCGGACTGGCAGTGGCGGTCCCAGCCGTGTGGATGTTCAACTACTTCACCAGCAAGGTCGAAGGGTTCATCGTTGAGATGGACAACTCCTCGTCAGAGTTGCTGGATTACTTCCTGAAGCAGCGCGGTCGCAAGTAGCAATCGCCGTCATAGAGGTCATTATTAAGCGCGCGGAAGGGCCGTGGCAACGGTTACGGTCCCTCCGGCAAGAGGTGAGATAGATGGGTGCAAAAGTCGGAGGCGACGGCTCGTATAACTCAGATATCAACGTCACGCCGCTGGTCGATATTATGCTTGTGGTGCTGATCATCTTTATGGTGATTACCCCAATGCTTGGCAGCAACGTTGCGGTCACTCTTCCAAAGGCAAATAATCCGGTGGAAGAGAAAAAGATCAACAGCGATAAGGCCGTCATCGTTTCGATTCCTCAAAACAAGTCATGGTATGTCGGGAAAGACGAAATGAAGGCTGCGAGTGATGAAGAAAAACTGAGCGCGTTAACAAAAGAAGTAAAAGACAAGATAGACAAGATCTCAAAGCCCGAGGACAAGGTAGTCTACGTAAAATGCAGTCAGGACGTGCAGTACCAATATGTCGTAATGACTATCGACGCAATTCGTGATTCAGGAATCGATCGAATAGGTCTGGTTGTGGATCAGGATAAGGGGGGAGGATCTGGCGCAACAGCAACACCGACTGCCGCCAAGTAAGTCTGTTGTGTTAGTCCGGCCAAAGGAGAAAGAAATATGGGAGCTAAGGTAGGCGGTGGACAAGCCGCGAAGCCCGATATCAATTTAACACCGCTGATCGACGTCTTGCTCGTATTGCTGATTATATTCATGGTTGTGTCGCCCGCGCGACCACACGAGTTCGAGACAAAAGTACCGGAGCGGCCGCCAGAGAATACTACTGCGGAGATCATACCCGATCCGACTACGCTGGTAGTTTCAATGGCGCCAAAAACGCTTGAATTGAAATTGAATAATGATTCGATGTCTCCGGATGCGTTGAGAGATAAGTTGACGGAAATTCTGAAGTCAAGACCGCCTGATAGAAAGGCCGTCTTTATCAAGGCCCCAAAGACCGTTCCCTACCGCGAGGTAGTCAGAATCGTCGATCTTTGCAAAGGTGCTGGAGCTGAGCCTATAGGTCTCCAAGTCGATTATCTCGAGGATTAATCCTCTTTCAGGTAACTGGGTGATGTTTTTGGAACATCACTACCCGATACGGTGTTTAACCGGGCGGGAAAAATTGAAATTATCGAACCAGGGCACAGGCGCTGAGCCCCGAAACCGAAATGCGATATGACAATCACATTCTGGTAATCGGAGGAGGCGAGTATGGGCCCGAAATTAAGCGGTAGCGGCGCCAAGCCGGAAATAAACTTGACTCCGCTTATAGATGTTTTGCTGGTTTTGTTGATCATCTTTATGGTGATCTCGCCGATCAGCCCAAAGCAGCTCGAAGCGAAGGTGCCACAACCACCGCCACTCGACGAGGGGACTTCGGTTCAAGTAAGAGGACTGCTGGTGGTTTCAATAGCACCTGGAACGTTGGAGTTAAGCCTTAACGGAACCGCGATGCAGGTCGACCAGTTGAGGCACAGGCTGACCGAGGAATTGCAAAGGCGTCCGCTTGAATTGCGAACAGTATTTGTGAAAGCTCCAAAAACGGTGCTTTACCGCGATGTAGTGCGGATCATTGACCTCGCCAAAGGGGCTGGCGCGGAGCCGACTGGTTTACAAATTGATAATCTGGAGGACTAGCCCCAAATAATTCCAGGCGTCGGAGGTTATGATGAGAACTTTGATACGAGTGACGTTCTTTCTGTGCCTTGCTTTATTGGTTAGCGGGACGTCCGGCTGTGGATACATTAATAAAGTTATGGCGAGGTATCAGCTGAACGACGGCGTTCGCGAATACAACAACGGTAACTTCAAGGCCGCCGAGGACCATTTCCAGAAAGCAAAAGAAATTTACCCGGATGATACCAGAGCCTGGCTGTTTTACGCTCAGTCCCTCAACGCGCAGATCCCTTCAAGCGGCGATAATAAGGTTATCGCAACCAAGGCTATTGATGCCTTTAAAGAAGCCCTCAAGCACGATCCAAAGAATGATGTCATTTACGCATTCATAGCCCACATTTATGGCAATGTCCTGGGCGACCAGACGGAGCAGTTTAACTGGCAGTTGCAAAGGGCTAATCTCGAAGGTGTCAAGCCGGATGTGAAACGCGACGTTTATTACAATATAGGCGTCAACAAGTGGCAGGACGCATATCCTATCACCACTAAATGGGCGGATTTGACCAAGGGTCCGACAAGGGCCGATGATCCAAAGTATCACATTTATTTGCGTCCGGATATGCCTGCGGATGAACGCAAGAAAGCGGAAGACGCAACGAACCAGGGATTGCAGTATCTTGATCAGGCCCTCAAGATCGATCCCGAGTACGCCAACGCCTACAGCTATGTTGCTTTGCTCAACCGCGAGCAGGCAAAACTTGCTGACAAGGACGCTGATAAGACCAAGTTTCTCGCGGACTACCAAAAGAATATCGATAAGTTCCAGGAGCTGAACAAGAAGGCTGCTGCAACGCAAGCCGCCGCTCCCGCCGCGGAACCAGCTAAGAAGTAGCACAAAACTGCTAAAACGGCGGCAGTATAACGTCGCCATCATAGCGATTTGACGCGACAGGTGCTGTCCCTGTAATCTGTTAATGCAGGGGCCGCACCTGTTTTTGCTGCTCGTGGGTCCTGCTGCGCAGTTTCTTATGATTCGCATTGATGACATAGTGGAAAAAGTAGAGCGCAATCATCCCGGCGCCGACACGGACCAGTTGCGCCGCGCCTACCTTTTCTCTGCGCGCGAGCATCGCGGTCAGGTTCGTAAATCTGGCGAGCCTTATCTTATTCATCCGCTTGAAGTTGCTAATATACTGGCGGAAATGAAGCTGGATGTTACCTCTGTCAGTACAGGGCTTTTGCACGATGTTGTCGAGGATACATTAACCACGCTGGAGACCATTGAAGAGTATTTTGGCAAAGAAGTGGCTCACCTGGTCGACGGTCTGACGAAGATCGCCAAATTGAACGAAGCCAGTTACGAAGAACAACAGGCGGAGAACCTGCGGAAAATGTTACTGGCAATGGTCGACGATATCCGCGTGATATTAGTAAAGTTGGCAGACCGCCTGCATAACATGCGAACGCTCCAGTATCTGCCAGCCGAAAAGCGAAAACGAATAGCGCAGGAAACTCTGGACGTTTATGCGCCCATCGCCCATCGGTTAGGTCTCGCTCGTATACGGGCCGAACTCGACAATCTGTCATTTAAATATCTTGAACCCGAAGAATACGAAAAGCTGAGCAAGATGGTCGAGCAGAAGCGAATGACTCTTGCTCCGTTTCTCGACGAGATACAAAAACAGATTCGATTGCAACTAGAAGCCGCCGACATCCCGGTCAAGCGCATTGACGGGAGAGTCAAACGCTTATACAGCATCTACCGAAAGCTAAAACGGCAAAAGATCACGCTGAACGAAGTCTATGATCTGGTCGCCCTGCGCGTCATTACCGATTCAGTTAAAGATTGTTACGCGGCTCTCGGCGTGATCCATAACACATGGCATCCCGTTCCGGGCAGAATCAAGGACTGGATTGCGATTCCGCGCGACAACCTGTACCAGTCGCTCCATACGACAGTGATTGGCGAAAACGGTCATCCGTTCGAGGTCCAGATTCGCACCGAGGAAATGCACCTCGTAGCCGAAGAAGGCATCGCGGCTCACTGGAAATACAAAGAAGGGATCAAGGAAGGAGCGAACGAAGAGGCTTTCGTCTGGTTGCGCCGTCTTGTGGAATGGCAGCAGGAAGTCCAGGATTCGCGCGAGTTTATCGACAATTTAAAGATAGACCTCTATCCGAAGGAAGTTTACGCTTTCACGCCCATGGGTAAGGTCATTGAGCTTCCTCGGGGAGCGACTCCAATCGATTTCGCTTACGCAATTCACAGTCAGGTAGGCGATACCTGTACTGGGGCAAAGGCGAACGGTCGAATCGTTCCTTTGAAGTACCAGCTTCGTAATGGTGATCGCGTAGAGATAATTACCTCGCCGGGGCATCACCCCAGCCGCGACTGGCTTTCGTTTGTAGTTACTTCGAAGGCCAAGCAAAAGATCAAGCACTACATAACGGAGGCTCAGCGACAGAAATCCGTCGAAATTGGCCGCAAGCTTTTTGAAAAAGAGGCCGACCGATTCAAGCTTAATACGAAAAAGCTGCTAGCAAATGGCGATTTGCAAAAGCTTGCGCCAGAGTATGGTTGTCAGCGACCTGACGATCTGTTTGCCCACATTGGCTATGGCAAGATAACTTCGCGCGGGCTGATTCAGAAATTGATTCCACCTGACGAGTTCAATACTCTGGAGGAGAAAGAAAAGAAGCCTTCAACGATCAGACAGGCTGTCAAAAAAGTTCTGCGGCTTGGCGAAACGAAGATCAAGGTCAAAGGGATCGACGATATCCTGGTCTACCGCTCGAAATGTTGTAATCCAATCTGGGGTGAACAGATCATCGGCTATATCACTCTTGGCAAAGGCGTAGCAGTGCACTCTGTCCGTTGTCCAAATTCAACAACGCTGCTTCTGAACAAAGATAGAGTGATCGATGTCGCGTGGGTTAAGGACGACGGGCACGCTGCCTACGGCGTCACTCTCAGAGCAACGACGGAGAACAAGCAGGGCATTCTGGCGGCAATTACTCAGGCAATAGCGAATATTAAGACTGACATTCGCGATGCCCGAGCTTCAGTCAATACAGAAGGGCAAGGCATCATTGACATTACTGTAGAGATATTCGATCTAAAACATCTCGAGCGTGTGATGTCCGCGGTCAAGCAGGTCGATGGGATCATCGATGTCGAGCGCCAGGGCACAGGCGCCATGCAAATGCAAAACGCTTAAAGTTCGTAGTCGGTCTTTAAGGCGGCTCTTTTCGTAAACTTCCGCCAGAAGGCGGCGTTCAAAACAACAATGAGGAGATTTCATGCGGGAAGTCATTTCAACAAAGAATGCGCCTGGCGCAATCGGCCCTTATTCACAGGCGATTAAAACAGACTCTTTCATCTTTGCCTCGGGCCAAATAGCTCTGGATCCAGAAACAGGGCAAATCGTTGAAGGTGGAATCGTCGAGCAGACGCACCGAGTGATGAAGAACATCACTGCCATTCTGGAGGCCGCTGGCAGTTCGCTGGCCAGAGTCGTTAAAACTACAGTCTTTCTTAAAGATTTCAATGATTTCGGGGCAATGAATGAAATCTATGGCGGCTATTTTTCGAGCAATCCACCTGCAAGGTCGACCGTAGAGGCAGCGCGGCTGCCAAAAGATGTAAAGATCGAAATTGAAGTGATTGCGTTGGTTTAGGAGTGAATTCTAGGCAACATCCAAAAGCCCCGACAGCAATCGCTGTCAGGGCTTTTATCACAGAAATTCGCTGGAATCTTAGGCAGCTTTCGTAACTTTGCCAGCCTTTAAACATCGAGTGCAGACGCGGATTCTGCGCACTGCCGCGCCGACCAGGGCGCGTACGCTCTGTAGATTCGGCTCGAATCTTCGCTTGGTTCTGTTGTTAGCGTGGCTCACGCGGTTCCCGAATTGGGGACCTTTACCACATACTTCACATCGCTTCGACATTATGCTAATCTCCTAGTTTCTTCAGATACGAAATCTGAATTTATAGCAGATGCTCGCGCACTCAGTCAAACTGTTTATCCGAAGTTTGTTTGGAAAGCCTATTTGGTGGATGCACGCGTAAAGTCTACTCGTAAGGAGTTTGGTACTGTGTTGAAACGATATTTCAAATTCGTGGCGCTCTGCGCCATTTTGGTTTTGCCCATCTTTTTGTCAGCTTGCCAGGGTACAAGTGCCGCCGGCAATGACGACGTCGCGGCGGTGGTCAACGGTAAAGAGATCAAGATGGAAGAGGTAGACCACGCCATTGAACGACAACTGAAAGCCTCTGGACAAACGATGTCCCAGTTAACGCCTGTAGACCAGGCTTCTGCCCGTCTTCAAGCGCTGAATAGCCTTGTCCAGCAGGAGGTGCTCTATCAAAAGGCTCAGAACGATAAAGTCAATGTTACCGAAGGTGACGTCGATCAGGCTTTCGCCCAGCAGAAACAATCGACTAACCTGAGCGAAGAAGACTGGCAAAAGCAATTGAAAGATATCGGAATGTCCGAGCAGGAGCTCAGGGAACAACTCCGAAAAACGCTTGCCATCAACAAGCTGAATCAACAGGTGGCCGCCAAGGTTAAAAATCCCAGTGATCGCGAAATCAGTGATTATTTTGATCAGAATCCTGAGCAGTTCAAACTTGGACGAGCCGTCGAATTGAGCACCATAATTGTCAATCCTTCCCTTAACGTCAGAGGCCGCGCCGCTGGCGAGGAAGGAGCTAAAGCGAAGATCAATCTTCTGTATTCTCAACTGAAGAGCGGCTCTGACTTTGCCACGATTGCCAGAACACAGTCCGAAGATGAGTCGGCTGCGAAAGGCGGCGACCAGGGCTGGGTATCAGAGGACAATCTTAAAGCCAATTTCAGCGACGAACTGGCGGCAAAACTGTTTAGTATGACTGAAGGTCAGTATACAGAGCCCATTAAGACGAAAGGCGTTTGGATCATCATCAAGCTCACGGCAAAACGGACGCAAGAGCAGAAGTTGACCAAGGATGACGCGAACGTTCGCCAGCAGATTTCACAGGGGCTGTTGAATCAGCGACAGCAGGTTCTATTGGGCGCGCTTGAAACTGAAGCGATGTCAAGCGCCAGAATCGAAAACTATCTGGCCAAGCGGATCGTCGATAATCCCGACACATTCGGTGCAATGCGACAATCAAACGTTCCGTCCAAACCCGCTGACCAGAAACCAGCAGATCAGAAACCTGCCGCAAAGCAGTAACGTGAGAAGGAAAACGGACACGGCGACGCGGAGAAACGGGGACACGGAGAATTCTTTCCCCGCGTCTCCGTGTCATTCTTTCTAACCCCGCCTCTATGCTCTTCAAGCTCGACGAAGTCAAGAAACATTACGGATCACAGGACGTTCTGCGAGGAGCAACAGTCCAGATCAATCCCGGCGAGAAGGTCGCGCTGGTGGGTCGCAACGGCGCTGGCAAGACGACTCTGTTCCGCATCCTGGCGGGAATGGAGCAACCTGACGACGGCACGGTAGCTCGAGTCCGCAATCTACGCCTTGGCTTCCTTCAGCAGCAAGTCGATTATTCAGACGAGTCCAGTTTGCTGGATATGGCGCTTTCTGTCTTTGCTGAGCTCCAGGAGATGGAGCGCGAAATGCGCCGACTCGAGCACGAGATGTCGCACGCCGAAGGCGACAAGCTGGACCAGGTAATGCATAGTTACAGCGAGCTCCAGCACGCATACGATCATTCAGGTGGATTCTCTTATCACGCCAGAGCAGAAGCTGTTTTGCTGGGTCTGGGATTCAAAAAATCCGATTTTGATCGGCCTGCGGCAAAGTTAAGCGGCGGCCAAAAGAATCGTCTCGCACTCGCGCAACTGTTGCTGGGCGAACCTGACATTCTTTTGCTGGACGAGCCGACTAATCATCTTGATGTTGACGCGATAGAGTGGCTGGAAGAATTCCTGATCAATTACAAATCGGCGTTCATCATCATCTCGCACGACCGGTATTTTCTGGACAGAGTTGTTAATCGCATTATCGAGTTGGACAATGGCAAATTGACCAGTTACACAGGCAATTACAGTCAATATGTGATTGAGCGCGAAGTTCAGCGCGAAATTCAACAGCGGCACTATGAACAGCAACAGGAGATGATCGCCAGGACCGAAGACTTTATTCGCCGCAACATCGCCGGTCAAAAAACCAAGCAAGCGAAATCACGTCGCAAGATGCTGGCTAAACTTGATCGAGTCGAAGCGGTTCAAGCTGACCGTTCCAGTGGCGATTTTCGCCTGAAGCCTCTTGTCCCAACCGGCGAACAAGTTTTGGTCACGAAAGACCTGGCTGCGGGATTTGCTGATAAACGTCTTATGGACAAGCTGACGTTCACGATCTGGCGGGGCGAAGTCCTGGGAATCATCGGGCCGAATGGTTCCGGCAAGACGACGCTGGTGCGAACGCTGCTCGATAAAATTGCTCCGCTTGATGGCAAAATTCAGTGGGGAGCAAACGTCGTCATCGGTTACTACGACCAGCAGTTGAACACTCTTGATCCGGATGGGACGATCATAGGTGAGATTCGCACGATGGATCCTTTGGCCAAAGACGGCGATCTGCGTTCGTTTCTGGCCAAATTTCTGTTCACTGGCGATGATGTCTTCAAACAGATAAACAACCTCAGCGGCGGCGAAAAAGGCAGACTGGCGCTGGCCAAACTGATCTACAGCCGAGCGAACGTTCTGATCCTTGATGAGCCAACCAATCACCTCGATGTTGCGTCGCGTGAAGCACTCGAAGACGCCTTGAGCGAATATCAGGGAACGATAATCGTAATTTCGCACGATAGATATTTTCTCGACCGTGTAGCAACTGAGATTCTTTATGTCGCAAACGGCAAAGCTGTACCTTTCGATGGCAGCTACTCCGAATGGCACGAAGCGCTGCTGGCAGAAAAAGCTACCGCCCAGACGGCTAGTGAAGTTCCGATCAAGAACGGGTCTGCTCCTAAAAAACAACAGATTAAACAGTCGCAGCCGAAGAAGTCCAAGCAAACTCGAACTTCAGAGGCCATAGAGGCAGAAATACATGCTCTTGAAGCGGAGTTCGCTTCGGTAGGTGAATCGCTGGCCAGCGAAGAGGCCGCGCGGAACCCTCAGTTATTGGCTGAAATCTCTTCTCGCTACAAAGCTATAGAAGAACAACTGGCGAACCTCTACAATGAATGGGAAACTGTGGGCGCGGAGACTGGCTCATAACGCTCTCGCAGGAATTTCAATCGCAATGAATCCAGATCACAAATGAGACTAATACGCTTCATTTTTGTCGTCGCGTCTGCTTCGCTTTTTTTGTTGCCGGTCGTCAGCGCTCGCAAAGTGTCACCGCTTTTCGACGATAACATCACATATTCGACACCAGATCAGCTTGAAGAAGATATAAAGCAGGCTCCCTGCAAAAACAGCGACCGACTGAAGGTGGCACAATCTCTGTTTGAGAAAGCAGGAGCGAAACCCGAAGACATCTCGATTGCCAAAATCGGCGGCATCAAAAATCTCGTAATCAAAAAATCGGGCAAGCCCGACGAAATCGTAATCATCGGCGCGCATTACGACAAGGTCGAATACGGCTGCGGAGCTATAGATAACTGGACGGGAATTGTGGCAATCGCGCATCTCTATAAGGCGCTTAAGGATTATCCAACGACCAAGACGCTTCTGTTTGTCGGTTTCGATCAGGAAGAGAAAGGTCTGCTGGGTTCACACGCGATGGTCGATGCCATACCGAAAGATCAGCGAATTCATTACTGTGCGATGATTAACATCGATAGTCTTGGAATGACGTATCCGCACGCTCCCACCAATATGTCCAGCAAGAAAATAATGGACACTGCCGCGGCGACAGCGAAGGAAATGGGCATCCAATTTACGGAAAGCCCTATACACGATGCAGATGCCGATTCCAGTTCCTTTGTCGATAAAAAGATTCCGGCGATAACGTTCGACGGTCTCACATCAGATTGGCCGAACGTCTTGCATTCCGTTCGCGATCAGGTGGCCAAAGTGAATCCGCAAAGCGTCTACATTGGTTATCGACTTGCGCTCGCCCTCACACAAAAAGTGGACAGCGCCAGTTGCGAATCGTTCCGTTAGCACCGGCCAACGCGTTAATGATGTATGGGCTGGGCTTATCCCTGCTCGAATCGTGCGAAGCATGATGAAGTCGGGTATTGTAACGTTTCATTGCCTGCGGCAATTCGGGCATAACCCCTTCCCGCTATAGTTTTATAATCGCTCCGTTTGAATTAGAATAGTCTTGTAATGCAAGACGAAAAAGCCGTCACAACGTTAATCAGTCTGCTCAACGAAGCCCGCGCGACCCGCCGACAGGCCCAATTACGGCTGGAGCAACACGAGCAGGAAATAAAGCGTCTGCGTCAGCAGATCGCTGACGCAGACGCTACTATCAGGCAAACACAAACTGCACTTCAAGCTTTTATAGGTGACTTGTTCCCCGACTCGATGTTGCAGCGGCCGGATTCCAATAATGAAGCTGCACCTGAAACTACGCGGTCACAACCACAACCAGAGCAACCGATCAGCGCAAAACCGGCGGCGCGACCAGGTGTCGAAGTTAAAAGCGCCCGCTTTACCGAACTGAATATTCCTCAAGCTGCGTTGATCGTGCTGCGCGAAAGCGGCGGACCGCTTCATGTGAATGAGCTCTACAACCGAATGCTGGAAAACGGTTTTCACTTTGGCGGAGACAACCATCTAATCTCGCTCTCTGTTTCACTCAGCCGCAATCGTCGATTCCGTAAAGTCGGTCCTGGCACGTTTGATCTTGTAATGAGAGATGCCGGCCAAGTCGCATAAACCATGCCAAACGAAACCGAAGTAAAACTGCCGATGCGGGATTTGATGCCGCTCAACAAAACAGATTTGAAGGTCTACGAAGTTACTCCACGGCATTTCGAAGACAATTGGCTGCTGGACACGCCCCAGTTTGATTTGAGAGGGCATGGAACCGCGCTTCGCGTCAGGTTTGCCAACGGAACCGGCACTGTCACATACAAAGGCCCCGCTCAGGCGGAACAATCCTTCAAAGTCCGTGAAGAGATCGAATCCCAAATCTCCGACCCGGATGCAATGCTGGAAATATTTCAGCGACTTGGCTACCTCAAGAAATTTCGCTACCAAAAGTATCGCACTGTCATGCGGATAGATTTGCCGGATGGCCGCTCGCTTCACGCAATGTTTGACGAAACTCCGATCGGAAATTTCCTTGAGCTGGAAGGCGAAAAAGAAGAGATTCTTGCGATAGCAGATCGCCTTGGATTCAAACCCGAAGATTTCATCACGTTGAGTTACGTCGCTCTTCAGTATAATTATTGCCAGGCGATGAGGCAGCCGCTCAGCGACATGGTTTTTTCGTCAGGGGAGGCATCTACCTAGATGCGCGCAATAATTCTGGCAGCGGGATTGGGAACTCGGCTCTATCCTTTGACGTGCGATCGAACAAAACCGGCGGTTCCATTTCTGAATAAGCCGATCGTCGCTTATTGCGTCGAGTATCTAAAACAGCACGGCATCAGTGATATCGCAGTCAATCTGCATCACCAGCCCGATTCTGTGAAACGCGCTCTCGGCGACGGATCGAAATTCGGCGTGAATATCACTTATTCGTTTGAGCCTGAGATTCTGGGTACGGCAGGTGCGCTCGACAAAATGCGCGATTTTCTTTCCGATGACGACTTCGTCGTTCTTAACGGAAAGCTGGTAACCGACATAAATCTGACGGAAGCAATCGAAACGCACCAAAAGCGCAACGCCATCGGTACGTTGATCCTGCGCCGTAACAATCTGCGAGAGCGTTACAGCATTGTCGAGATCGGCGACAACGGCGACATAAAACGCTTTGCCGGATTTCCCGATCCTCAGGAACGCAACCCGCAATACGAAATAATCGCGTTGCGCGCCGCGCGCACGGGTGGATCGCAGGAAATACCTGACGATCCGACCGCTCCGCTGATGTTCGCCAGCATTCACGTGATGTCGCCGAAGATTTTCGATTACATCCCTCGTGGAGTCTTCTCCGATTCTGTTAAAGATTCCTATCCCGCCGCAATGGCTGCTGGTCACCGGGTGACCGGCTATATCGGCTCTGGCTACTGGTACGAATTCAGTACTCTGCGCCGCTACCTGGACATCAGTCTGGAATCTCTCCGTCGCGAAGGAAAAGGCAACAGTCTGGGCCGCGATTCCGTCATTGAAATGGGTGCGCTGGTGACGGACTGTGTTTTGTGGGATCGAGTAAAAATAGAACGCGACGCTGTCCTTCGTCGCTGCATAATTGGCGACGATGTGGTTATTCCTGCCGATACTCACCTTGAAGATATGGTAGTAGTGTGCGGCGACTGCATACCGGGAATAGAGAGCGGAACCCGCCTGGGCGATAATGTTGTCGTACCTATAGGCTGATGCTACACTTTCAAGATATATGTCGCGACCCTTTGGAATGCCTGAGAGCAACACCTTTGTTGTGTCTGCCGAAGATCGTCTTGCCCAATATTGCGAGAGACGTTTCGCCGGCAGTTTGAATGTTTCGCTGACGAAGCTCGTCGGTGACGCTTCGACTCGGCAGTACTTTCGCGTTCAGGATGGAAAAACCAGTTACATAGCGGCTGTATATCCTGAGTCCTTTGAGCCAAAGACTCAATCGTATTGCGATGTAACAAACCTTTATGCGGCGGCAGGCGTGCCTGTTCCGAAGATCATTCATGCATCAGGCAGCGAAGGAATAATTTTGCAGGAAGATCTTGGCGATGGTCGTCTGCAGGATTGGCTGGCTACTGCATCGCGGGAACAGATCTCGTCAATATACAAACAGGCTATCGATATAATCGTTCGCATCCAGGAAGCGACGCGACTTGCATACGAGAGAGATTCCGTCGCTAGTCGATTAGCGTTTGATGAAGGAAGATTGTTCTGGGAGCTTAAATTTTTCTATTCGCACTTCACCAACGTAACCGGAAAACATCTGTCGCAGGCTGACGAAGCCGAAGTGATGAACGATCTGACAACCATCGCAAGAGAGCTGGCGGGACGTCAGCGACTATTGACGCATCGTGACTATCATTCGCGCAATTTAATGCTCGGACAGAATAACGAGCTTTACGTCATCGATCATCAGGACGCCAGAATGGGTCCGTTTAGTTACGATCTGGCATCACTTCTTTATGATCCCTATGCTGCGCTGGATGGTGATCTTAAACGCGAACTCTATGATTATTACATCGCAGCTTTCAAAGGGGCGCTTAACGCTGGAAAGATTGCCATTGCGCGTGAAATCTCCAGTGGAGACAGGCAACAGTCGCCGGAGTTTGTGGCTCTCAGCATAAATGATTTCGACACTACTGATTTCCGGCAGGAATTTGAAATGATGAAACTGCAGCGCATGCTGAAGGCAGTTGGGACCTACACCTATCAGCAAGGCGCCTGCGGAAACGACGTTTACGTAATCTATATCGATCCTGCCCTGACGGCAGTAAGAGATTCATTAAATGCGCTTGGGCGATTTCAGGCATTAAAAACGTTTATCGGATAGTTGCTGGAAGCTCAGAGTACAAGCTTTAGCTTGCTGGATTCTTAAGACAGCAGACTAAAGTCTATGCTCTGAACATTGATTACGCCGCGCGAAAAATTTTAAGAGGTAACCGAATGAAAAAAACAATCAGCGCTTTACTACTGACAGGAGGACTATTGGTGACGCTAACAAATGCGCCGGCACAAAGTACTAATCCTCAGCCGCCGGTCGCGAAGAAAGAAACGCATATCACAAAGATTCACGGGTACGAGCTGAAAGACGATTATTTCTGGCTTCGACAAAAAGATAATCCCGAAGTGAAGAATTATCTCGAAGCCGAAAACACCTATACCGAAGAGATGATGAAGCCGACTAAAGAGCTTCAGGATACTCTTTATAAAGAGATGCTTGGTCGCATCAAGCAGACCGATCTGAGCGTCCCTTACCGCATCGGCGAATACTATTACTATTCGCGCACCGAAGAGGGCAAACAGTATCCGTATATGTGCCGTAAAAAGGGTCAGGACGGCAAGGAAGAGTTGTTGCTGGACCTGAACAAACTGGCCGAAGGTAACAGCTTTATGGCCCTGGGTGGAATGAACGTCAGCGACGACGGTAATCTGCTTGCCTATTCCACCGATTCAACCGGTTATCGTCAATACACGCTTCACGTCAAGGATCTGCGCACCGGTAAGGATTTGGGTGAGAAGATAGAGCGCGTAGGCTCAATCGTCTGGGCAAACGATAACAAGACGCTCTTCTATACAACCGAAGATGCAGTGTCGAAACGCTCAGACAAATTCTGGCGTCATCAGGTGGGAACGGACAAAAGCGATCTGATCTACGACGAGAAAGACGAACTGTTCGACATCGGCGCTGGCCGTTCGCTCGACCGAAAGATGATCTTCCTTGCGTCAGAGGCAAAGACTTCGCGAGAGTTTCGTTATCTGCCTGCCGACAATCCTATGGGTGAATTCAAAGTTGTTGTGCCACGCTCAGAAGGTCACGAATACGATGTAGATTATGACAATGGAATGTTCTACATCACGACCAATAAAGACGCAAAGAACTTCCGAGTAGTGACTGCGCCGGTCAGCGATCCATCGGAAAAGAACTGGAAGACATTCATCGCGCACAATCCGAAAGTGAAGATCGACGGCATCACATGCTTTGCTAATCACATCGTGGTTTCTGAGAAGGAAAACGGGCTGCCTTATCTTCGCGTAATTGATAAGAAGACCAAACAGTCTTACCGCATCGCGACAGATGAATCCGATTATGCGCTCTTTTTAAGCACTAATCCGGAATACAACACGACGACCGTGCGTTACAGTTATCAATCGATGGTGACGCCTTCCACGGTTTATGACCTCGACATGAACACACGGAAGCGCACTCTGCTGAAACAGCAGGAGGTGCTTGGCGGTTACAATCCAAAGAATTACGAAGCCCAACGCATCTGGGCAGTGGCTCGCGACGGCACGAAAGTTCCGGTTTCGCTGGTGTATAAGAAGGGCGTCAAATTCGACGGCAAAGCGCCGATGCTTCTCTATGCATATGGCTCATACGGCATATCGATGTCGCCGACGTTCTCTTCCAGCCGTTTGAGTCTGCTCGACCGTGGTGTGATCTACGCGCTCGCATATATTCGTGGCGGTGGCGAGCTAGGCGAAGAATGGCGTCAGGAAGGCCGAATGATGAAGAAGCTGAATACGTTCTACGACTTCATCGATTGCGCTGATTATCTGGAAAAGAATCATTATACGTCTGCTGACCGAATGGTGATCAACGGCGGAAGCGCTGGCGGTCTTTTGATGGGTGCTGTAACGAACATGCGACCGGACCTGTTCAAAGCCGTAGTCGCACAGGTGCCGTTTGTCGACGTGATGAACACAATGTTGGACGCCTCATTGCCGCTGACGACCAGCGAATATATCGAGTGGGGCAATCCAAACGAAAAGGCCGCATTCGATTACATGATCAAGTATTCGCCGTACGACAACGTCGAGGCGCAGAACTATCCTGCAATGCTTGTCGAAGTTTCATACAACGATAGCCAGGTTCCCTACTGGGAGGGCACAAAGCTGGTTGCGAAACTCCGCGCAACAAAAACGGATAAAAACGTGCTGATGCTGAAAGCCAATATGGGCGCGGGTCACGGCGGATCATCGGGTCGATACGATGCTTTGCATGAAGCTGCATTCAACTATGCCTTCATGCTATGGCAGATGGGCATTACAAAATAAAGAAACTCACCACAGAGACACTGAGGCACAGAGAAAACAATAAAATAACTCTGAGCCTCTGTGCCTCTGTGGTCCAAAAAAATCCTGTCTCACCGCAACTTGCCCCTACCTCGCTCAAACACATATAATCAACAATTTCTCACAGCTAATAGATTCGAGGTAATCAGATGGCACAGACATACATCAGTGATGTCAGCAAACATGTCGGTGAAGAGATAACGATTAAAGGCTGGCTCTATAACATTCGCTCGAGCGGAAAATTGATGTTTCCTGAGATTCGCGATGGCTCAGGAATTATCCAGGGAGTCATTTCTAAAAAAGATGTTAGCGAAAAACTCTGGGACGATTTTGCGTCTCTTACGCAGGAATCTTCGATCATCGTCAAGGGCAAAGTCCGCGAGCATCCAAAACGTCCAGGTGTTTACGAACTGGACGTAATTGATCTGGAAATCATTCAGATCGCTCAGCCTTTTCCGATTACTCCGAAAGAGCACGGCATCGAATTCCTGATGGATCAGCGCCATTTGTGGCTGCGCTCGAAAGGTCCGCACGCCGTGCTGACGGTGCGCGCGCATATCATTCGTGCGGTTCGCGATTTCTTCGATTCGAACGGATTTATGTTGATGGATACGCCAATCTTTACGCCTGCCGCGTGCGAAGGCACAACCAATCTCTTTGAAGTCGATTATTTCGAAGACAACAAAGCTTATCTCACCCAATCAGGTCAGCTTTACAACGAAGCTACCGCCGCGGCATTTGGTAAGGTCTACACATTCGGTCCAACGTTTAGAGCAGAGAAGAGCAAGACTCGTCGTCACCTGACTGAATTCTGGATGGTCGAGCCCGAAGTGGCCTATATGGACCTGGACGGCGTAATGGAGCTGGCTGAGAATTTCATCAGCTACATCGTCAAACATGTGCTTGAGCATTGTCATAACGAATTGAAATCGCTGGAGCGCGACATATCAAAGCTCGAAGCGATCAAAGCTCCGTTTCCTCGGATAAGTTACGATGAAGCGGCAAAGATGCTGGACGAAGGTTTTGCTGCCGGTAAGATCGAGAACAAATTCGAATACGGAAATGATTTCGGTGCGCCAGACGAGACCTACATCTCTTCACAATTCGATCGGCCGGTAATGGTTCATCGGTACCCCGCTGCGGTGAAGGCTTTCTATATGGAGCCCGATCCTCTCAACCCAACAAAGGCGCTGTGCGTTGACGTTCTTGCTCCGGAGGGTTATGGCGAAGTAATTGGGGGCGGACAGCGTATGACTTCGCACGATTTGCTGATTGAAAGAATTCACGAACACGGGCTACCTGAAGAAGCGTTTGACTGGTATCTGGACTTGCGAAAGTACGGCACGTTCCCGCATTCCGGTTTCGGAATGGGGATTGAGCGTTGTGTGACTTGGCTCTGCGGCATCGAGCACATTCGCGAAACGATCCCATTCCCGCGAATGCTGTACAGATTGAAGCCGTAACATGTAGCACGGGCATCTTGCCCGTGCCTGCTGCCTACGTGTACGTTGTCTGACAGCTAGTATTCAGACATAAATGCGCGGGCAAGATGCCCGCGCCACATGGATATGAAACCAGAAGAACAACTCCGGACAGAATTCAATAAATGGGCTGACGCCGGTCGCGGCGAAGCTATGGAAGAAGGACACCGCGCCGTTACTGACATTATCATCAACAAAAAGATGAACCTTCAGCCCGACAGCCGAGCGCTGGATCTCGGTTGCGGCGTCGGTTGGGCTACACGACTTATGGCGGCAAAGGTTCCTGCTGGCAGAGCGGCAGGCGTGGATATCTCTGACGAAATGATCAAACGCGCGAGTGCCAATCCCGCCAATCCACCGAACCTTCAATTCAAGGTTTCCAGTGGAGCGCATCTGCCGTTTGATGACAATGAATTCACTCATTGTCTTTCGATAGAATCGCTCTATTACCATCCCGACATTAAAGCGACACTTAGCGAAGTTCGGCGAGTCCTTGCGCCTGGCGGTACGGCATTTCTGATGGTGAATCTATTTAAGGAGAATCCGTACACTCACGGCTGGGTTCAGCATTTGGTGGTGCCGGTGCATTTACTGAGTGGCGATCAATACTGTGATCTTGCCAAGCAGGCGGGGTTCGCAAGCTGCCAATCAGAGACGATTCCCGATCCGACACCTGTACCAGAAAGCTACGCCGGGAAATGGTATGCCGACGCGGAAGCTATGCGTGCCAGCCACGCCATCGGCTCGTTGTTAGTCACTGCGAAAAAATAGCGAATGGAAAGGGTGGCCATTTGGCGTCACACTTTAGGGGGACTCTATCGCTTTTTACGTCTCAAACTCCCCTTCGTGCCGGGATCTTTGTCGATAGTGCTCGGACGACGCGGGATCCAGTTCCCACCGATTTCGGTCGCGATCTTTCACTTTATCTTCGGCTCGTAATGGTTCGTTGTCCTGATATGTTACACCGACGGCTTGTCCCAATTCTTCGACGACATCCTGGTCCGGCGTTGGATTGCTACCACCGACCGTTTCTTCGCCGGAGTCAGCCGAGTCCCAGGCAGCGTCAATATCTCCACCGGAGAGTAAGGGTGATTTAGAGTGATGCTCCATCATCTCCTCTATCATCTGACCGCCGCCCGAACCGCCAAGCCGCTGAGCTTCCGTAAATTCCTCAGCGACCTCCGGACTAGGCTCGTACTTCTCGCTTTCCGCTCGACCTGCATCAATTACTTGCTCGCCGTTAGGTGCTTTGGTTTGTTTCGGTTGTGTTCGTTTCCTGCCAGCCATAGCGTAAAACCTCCTGTACTGCGTAAAATTACCTACACTAGTCTCCTCGCGCCATTTCAATGCAATACATGTGCAATAGCAGTCACGCTTCCGACCATTGCACAAACAAGTTGCTATGTGCCGCTTTACTGAAGATAATGCACTCAGCCTGAAGGAACTGACCCGGGCAAATCGTCTCAGGGTAGCGTCCACAGACCTAACCATTGCGCTGTTATTGTTCGCTATTTCAATGAAAGCGCTTGATCGTCGCATAGCTTAAAGAGGGGTAGAAAAAAGGTCACTATGTTATTCAAGACAACAAGCGCTGCCCTGTTTGGCATAGAAGCGTATCTGGTGGAGGTGGAGGTTGACGTTGCTCCCAGCAAAGGTGATGGCCAAAACGCGCCGCCTTTTATGATAGTCGGTTTGCCGGATTTGGCTGTTCGCGAAAGCCGCGAACGCATTCGCGCGGCAATTAACAACTGCGGTCTCTACTTCCCAATGCATCGTCTGACGGTTAACCTTGCTCCGGCTGACATAAAGAAGGAGGGATCGAGTTTCGATCTTCCTATCGCGATAGGAATCTTAGGCGCCGGCGGTGACTTGAAGCGCGATAATCTGGACGAGTGGCTATTGGTCGGAGAATTGGCTCTTGACGGAAAGCTCCGGCCGGTTAAGGGCGCCTTGCCCGTTGCAGTTGCTGCTCGCGACAAGAAGATTAAGCACCTGATTGTCCCAATCGAAAATGCCCGCGAAGCGGCCGTTGTCATCGGCATCGACGTCTTTCCGGTTTCATCGCTCAGAGAAGTTCTGGATCTAATAAACAAGCCGGAATTACCGAAACCATTTACCGTGAGCGTCAACGAATTGCTGAGCGAAGAGGGACGCTATTCGTTCGATTTCTTTGAAGTTCGCGGACAAATGCATGCCAAACGATCGATAGAAATTGCGACCGCAGGCGGCCACAATATTTTGATGATCGGACCGCCGGGTAGCGGCAAAACGATGCTTGCAAAGCGCATTCCGACGATTCTGCCTGGAATGACTTTTGAGAATAACCATTCGGGGGACGCAAGTTCATCGACCCCCGTGCGAGCAAACAGCGGCTGGAGTCTGGACGAAGTTCTTGAAGTGACATCCATTTATTCGGTTGCGGGATTGCTCGGCAACCGATCTTTGATCACTACGCGTCCGTTCCGGGCGCCGCACCACACGATAAGTGACGCCGGATTGATCGGCGGTGGAGCGATACCGCGGCCCGGCGAAGTCACGCTTGCTAATCACGGAGTGTTATTCCTGGACGAGCTTCCCGAATTTGATCGAAGCGTGCTCGAAGTATTACGACAGCCGCTTGAAGACGGCGCAGTCACAATCAGCCGCGCAGCAACATCGTTAACATTCCCTGCAAAGTTCATGCTGGTCGCCGCGATGAATCCCTGTCCATGCGGTTTTTATGGTGACGCTACACGCGAGTGTAAATGCACGCCACTGATGATTCAACGATACATTTCAAAAATTTCCGGTCCGCTGCTCGATAGAATCGACATCCATATCGACGTTCCGGCGGTGAAGTTTAAAGAACTTTCCTCGGATGTGCCGACTGAATCGTCTGCTGCTATTCGAGCACGCGTCACGCAGGCCCGGCAGCAACAAGCCGAACGATTTAACGGAGAGCGCGATGTAACGTGCAATTCACAAATGACGCCGCGATTGGTCAGGAAACATTGCGTCATTGATGATGCATCGAAGGCTTTGCTTGAACGTGCAATAGCGAAAATGGGATTGTCGGCGAGAGCTTATGATCGAATTCTAAAAGTCAGTCGAACCATTGCCGATCTCGCTGGAAGCGAATCTGTCCAGAGTCAGCACATTTCCGAAGCGATACAATATCGCACGCTTGACCGCCAGTTCTGGCTCTAGCTGGCTCGAATTCTGAAGTAATTTATGACCGAGCCGGAAGACATAGAAGACCTTTTGACAGCCTGGAGCAACGGCGATCAGACCGCGCTGGACAGGCTGATGCCGTACGTTTATGACGAATTGCGAAAACTGGCAAGAAATTACATGCGACATGAGCGTCCGGGGCACACCCTGCAAACTACGGCGCTGGTTAACGAAGCTTATCTCCGCCTGGTGAAAGAACGAAATCTCTCGCTGCAGAGTCGATCGCATTTTCTGGCAAAGGCCGCGCGTTTGATGCGACAAATCCTGGTCGATCATTATCGCGGACAATCGCGGCTGAAACGCGGCGGTGATTTGCTGCAGGTTTCGTTGGCCGAAGCTTCTGAAATATCACAAACCGCAGTTGAATTGCTGGCATTGGATGATGCGTTAACAGCATTAGCCCGGATCGATGAACGGCAAAGTCAAATTGTCGAAATGCGTTTCTTTGGTGGGCTGACGATTGAAGAAACAGCTGCAGCGCTAGGTGTATCGCACACGATTGTTGAACGTGATTGGAGCGTTACTCGGGCCTGGCTTCAAAGAGAGCTATTGCGGACGTGACTTGTGGACGGCGAGACGTGGGTACAGATTAAATCTCTTTTTAATCAGGCGCTGGAAAAGTCCGGCGCTGAACGCACATCCTTTCTTAACACAATCGACGATCATGAAATTCGGCGCGAGTTAGAATCGCTTCTTGCGGCACACGACACGGGGTCCAAAACGATCGAGAACATCGTCCCAAAAGCCGCCGCAGGTATCACAACATCGGAATACAGGTCGCTGTCCGCAGGCCAAACGTTCGGTCAATATCACGTTGAGCGCGAACTAGGACGCGGTGGCATGGGCGAAGTTTATCTGGTGAGCGATACTCGGTTCGGGCGTCAGCTTGCGCTCAAAGTATTATCGGCTTCATTCAATCACGATCCGTCCAGACTGCGCCGTTTCGAACATGAAGCCCGGGCGGTCTTCACTTTAAACCATCCAAATATCATTACGATTCATGAGACTGGAGAAGTCGATGGTCAACGATTCCTGGTAACTGAATTTGTCGATGGTGAAACTTTGCGGGATATTATCGCGCGAGGTGAACTGGATCTGAGCCACCTGCTGAAAATCATTCTTCAGGTAACCGACGCTTTAGTCGCCGCGCACGGCGCCGGAATCGTTCATCGCGATATCAAGCCCGAAAACATTATGGTTCGGCGTGATGGTTACATAAAGGTATTGGATTTCGGACTTGCTAAACCCGTTGAAGAACCCGTAGCTGCCGATGAATCTTCAGCGAGGCAACTTCTAGCCAGCGTTAGCACCGCACCAGGACTCGTTCTGGGCACTGTGAATTATATGAGCCCGGAACAAGCGCGCGGTTATAGTGTCGATGCGCGTAGTGACATTTTCAGTCTCGGAGTTGTGTTGTACGAAGCCGTGACAGGACAGTGTCCGTTTAGCGGGAAAACCAGGAACGATGTCTTAATCGCGATTGCAGGACAAGAGCCGGAACCACTTGCAGAATACAACCCTGAAGCACCCGCAGAACTGCAACAGATCGTTGATAGAGCCCTTCGTAAAAAGAGAGAAGAACGCTATCAAACCGTTGTAGAAATGCGTCAGGACTTGGAGGCACTCCGAGATGCGTTGATTATTCGCGCTCGCGGTCAATCCAGGACAACGTCAGATTCCGCTTCGCAAAGGACTTCCAGCGCCGAATTTATTCTTGACGAGATAAAAAGAAACAAGCTCAAGGTCGCGGCCACAGCCTTTTTAGTTTTGTCTTTAATTGCCGCTGCCAGCATCGGCCTTTATACGCTATTTAAGCCGGTTGCCCTTAAACCTGCTTTATTGAGCTCGAACCTAAGCTTTAACAAAGTCACAACTACTGGAAAGGCATCAGGCAGCACAATCTCTCCCGACGGAAAATATATTGTTTACGGCGACTACAATGAAGATTTGTTTATAAAGCAACTGGAAACCGGCAGCTCCGCGCGACTGTTCGCGCATACGGATAACTTCGCAGTATATGGATGCACATTCACACAAGACAGCAATTACGTTTATTGCTGGATACAGGAAATTACAAATCCCAGGAATAGTTTCATTGAACGTTTGCCTGTGTTACCAGGCCAGTCGCAAAAAATCACCGATCACGTCAATAGCGTGCCAACATTCTCGCCGGACGGCAAACATATGGCCTTTCTGCGATTCGATGAGGCTGCCAATAAAAACCGGATAATGATTGCCGACAGCGATGGCAGCGCCGAGCGCCCCCTGCCTGTGACTGGCAATGACATACCTTTGCTCAAATATTTGGTCTGGTCTCCGGATGGCAAGATTATTGCCGCGAACGGAATTATCCAGGATGATAATAAACAGCTATATAGTCTGTTCGGATTTCGCCCGGATGACGGTACCGCGATTCCTTTGACGTCCGAACGATGGAGATTGATTAGAAGTGTCCAGTGGTTACCCGGCAATGCGGGTTTAATAATGACGGCGATAGATCGGATCGGCGGCAACGAGCGAATCTGGCTGGTTTCTTATCCACAGGGAACCGCGGAAGCATTGACCAATGAAATAACTTCTTTTGAAGGCGTGGGGATTTCAGCGGATGGCAGAAGGATTCTTACCACGCAGTCCGACCGCCCCGCCGCTATATGGAACGTGCCTGCGGGTGATGCCAGCAAAGCAAAAAAAATAACCTCGCTTAATGGCGCGTATGGCGAAGTGATCTGGTCGCCTGACGGTAAGCCTATCTATGTTCTCGCAAATGATATCTGGATGATGGACGCAGATGGCCGAAATCCGCATCAGTTAACCTTTGGTCAGGGGATTAACCGTCAGCCAGAGGTAACTACAGACGGGCATTATATGGTTTTTGCGTCAACTCGAGCGGGTGATTACAATATTTGGAGATTCGATCTCCGATCAGGAGAGATGAAACAGTTAACCAGCGGTGGAAGGCAAGTCACACCGGTTTGCACATCAGACGCAAAGTGGATCATTTACCAGTCACAGGTAAAAGACAGCTCCACAATCTGGAAAATGCCGATCGAAGGAGGCGGCGCATCACAGATTGGCGAAACAGACTATGACGGTTCGTATTTATCGATTTCGCCTGATGACAAGCTGATCGCCTATCAATACCGCGATCAGAACACGCAAAGAATCTTCACAGCCGTTCGTCCCTTGGACGGAGGACCGGTGCAAGGGTCTTGGCCTGATCTTGGGCTTTATAACATCCAATGGTCGCCTGATAGCAAAGCCCTGCTTTATGCGGACGACAAGAATATCTGGTCGCAGCCTATAGATGGCAGCGCGGCCAAACGCCTGACGAATTTTCAGGACCAGCGTGCGATTTATTTCGCGCTCAGCAACGATGGACGAAATCTGTTGGTCACGCGCGGTGACTGGATATCTGATGTTGTAATGATCACTGTCAAATAACTCTGTCTAATGCCCAACGGGCAGGCTATGAATGTTTCCTGCGAGAAAATTCGCCAGTATCACCAGATCGGTGATTGTGATAGTTCCGTCCAGATCTACATCTGCGGCCGCCTTGTTGAACGAAGGAGAATTGGCCGGGATATTTCCCGCAATGAAATTAGCAACGTCGACAAGATCGGTAATCGTAATCGTTTGATCGCTGTTAACGTCGCCGAATTTGAAAGGTATCGCGTTAATACTGAAAAGCCCACCGCTAATTACAAACGGACCATTTGCTGTGGTCCCGAGCGGACTTTGGCCGATTGAGCCGGTAATACTCTGCGACCCGTTGCTGGTCGTATTTCCGCCGCCAGTGATTGTCGATGGCGACAATTGAAGCGTGCCGTTGCTTTGCCCGAAAGCCGCTGAAACGAAAATGCCAATCATTAAAGTAAGAGAGATGAATCGACTATTGTTCATATTGCGCCTCACTTACTTACAAACATCCGCGCCAGGATGATCAGCGCAGACTAACCGCTTCAAGGTTTCAATCTGTTGCTGCTGATGTTCGATTTGCGATTGCTGTTCTTTGACTGCGTTGACAAGGGCGACAGTGATTCGGTCGTATTTCAGACCTTCGACCTGACCTTGCTGATTGTAGGTGACTAGCAATGGTTCGATCTTTGCGACGTCCTCAGCACCAAACCCGAGATCGCGCATTCCACCATCCTTCCAGGTGAAAGAGATAGGTCGCAGGCGATTGATTAGATCGAGACCTCTGTTATAAGAAGTAAGATCTGTTTTGTAACGCAGGCTTGAAGAACAGGTGGCCAATTGATTGGACGCATTGCGACAAAGTGGAGTCGCGCCTGCTGTGCCAAGAGTGCCAAAGGCGCTTAAACCAGTAACCGAAAAATTGCCGGGAATGCTCGTTGTTTCGGCATTCGTTCCCAGAACAATGGTATTGCTGGTGCTGACGACTGCATTCGCGCCAATCGCGGTTGATTGGATTAAGTTGGTTGCCCCGCTGGCTGGTCCAGCAAAGGAGCCGACATATGTATTCCTGTTGCCTGTTGTGTTATTTAGTCCTGCATCTATGCCGATGAACGTATTGTTGCCACCGCTGGTGGTGTTTTGACCTGCGAATGAGCCAAAGAACGAATTGTTCGAGCCATCGAGGTTGCTGTTTCCTGCCACCGCGCCAAAGAATGAGTTGCCTGAACCGCTGGTAGTGCTGCTTCCCGTGAGGCTGCCAAAGAATGAGTTTTGTGAACTGGTATTGCTTTGCCCCGATTGAAAGCCAAAGAAGGAATTATCGTTAGTCGAGGCAAGATTACCGGCATTTCCAGAATGGAATCCAAAATAGCTGTTCTCGGCTCCAACAGTATTAAATTGCCCGGCCAAGCTACCCATGAAGGTATTGCCGCTGGACGTCGTATTGTTTAATCCAGCGCCATTTCCAACGAAAGTATTATCGTGGCCCGTAGTGTTTTGAAATCCCGCAGCTTGTCCAAAAAAAGAATTGTTGATTGCGGTCGTATTCGCTGCACCGGCGGTTGAGCCGAAGAAGGCGTTTGCAAATCCTGTAGTATTCGCAGAGCCGGCGTTTGCGCCAAAGAACGAATTTCCCCCTCCACTGGTATTTAAGGAGCCAGCACTGGATCCAAAAAATGAATTGAAAATGCCGGAATTGCTGCCGCCAGTCAATAGTCCGAGAAATGTGTTGTTGTTGCCTGAAACGCTCAGAACAGTATTGCCGCCAACATTATATTTCGTAGCACTGTTGACGACGTTCGCCGACAATGTTCCACCCGCGGTTCCGTTGCCGCTGACGTTAAAATTGCTTCCAGCCTGTTGTCCTGTTCCGTTTTGTATGTAATTCGCGCTGCCGGCGGTCGGAGTTCGTGCGTCACTGAGACGAGAATCATTTGTTTGAACATACTGGGATGCGTCTACGCCGCCGAGTTGCGTCGCGTTAATTGACGCTCCCGAAAAGGTCCCCGTTACATTCAGCGAGCCTGGAATCTGAACTGTCTCTGCACCGGTTCCAAGTACGATCGTATGGTTCGTATTGACTATGGCTCCGGCGCCAATCGCGGTTGATTGAATAAGGTCTGTTGCAGTCGTCGGGCCGGAGTTCACGCCAATGAAGGTGTTAGACGATCCCGTTACATTGTTCGTCCCGGCGAAGTTGCCTATGAAAGTATTAGACGAGCCTGCCGTGTTAGAGCTTCCTGCGCCTAACCCGAAAAAGGAGTTATTGTTCCCGGAAGTACTAGAGTTTCCGCTGCCGCTGCCGAAGAAGGAGTTGCCAAATCCGCTGGTATTTTTGTTTCCGGCAAAGTCCCCAAAAAACGCATTGCAACATGCATCTGTGGTTTGACCAGCCTGAAAGCCAAAAAACGAGTTGTCGCCTGACGTCGTGACCAGGTTCCCGGACTTGAAGCCGAGGAAGGTATTGTTGACTCCTGTGGTATTCGTCTGACCGGCCCCTGATCCGATAAATGTGTTTCCGCTTGCCGTCGTGTTATTCGATCCAGCTCCAGTGCCAATAAACGTGTTGCTTGATCCGGTTGTTGTTTTCGAACCCGCAAACGTACCGAAGAAGGAATTGTTGTTCGCTGATGTGTTCGCCGCGCCTGCGCTTAGGCCGAAAAATGAGTTACTGCTGCCAGTTGTGTTTGCTGTGCCGCTGTTCGTCCCAAAAAATGAATTGGAAGATCCCAAAGTATTTGACGAACCTGCGACAAATCCGAAGAATGAATTGTTGCTGCCTCCAGTTGATGCTCCCGCGCCTGTTCCGAAAAACGAGTTGCCAGAGCCGGTATTGGTCGAGCCAGCCGAAATTCCCACAACCGTGTTGTTGATACCGGCAACATTTAAGACGGGCTGATTGGCAATGCTAAACAATGTCGCGCTGTTTACAACGTTTGCCGATAGGGTGCCACCCGCAGTTCCATTGCCACTGACATTGAAATTGCTGTTCGTCTGCTGTCCTGTTCCATTCTGAATGTAATTGGCGCTGCCTGCGGTCGGCGTGCGAGCATCACTAAGTCGCGTATCGTTCGTTTGCACGTATTGCGAGGCGGCCACTCCGCCGAGTTGAGTCGCGTTTGTTGCGGTTGTCGCATTTGTAACCGTTCCGCCAATCGTTCCTGTCACGGAAATCGATCCTGGTATTAGAACTGTTTCAGAGCTTGTGCCCAGTACGATCGTGTGGCTTGCACTTACCTTTGCCCCGGCGCCGATGGCGGTTGAATTGACCAATCCATCAACGGTCACGTCGGCAGAGTCGCCAATAGTGGTATTGTTAGTACCGGTAAGGTTCGTCTGTCCAGCCTGATTGCCAAGGAATGTATTATGTCCCGCTGACGTGTTACTGCCGCCCGCACTGTTCCCCACAAAAGTATTCCCTTGGCCTGTCGTATTCTTCGATCCTGCTCCCAGTCCTACAAAAGAATTCGCGGTTCCCGGAGCGCTGAGTATGGTGCTTCCCGCAATGCTGTATGATGTCGCGCTATTCAAGGAGTTCCCGGTTATAGTTCCACCCGCTGTTCCGTTGCCGCTGATATTGAAATTGCTGTTGGTCTGCTGTCCTGTTCCATTCTGAATGTAACTTGTGCTGCCTGCAGCCGGAATGCGAGCATCGCTCAAGCGAGGATCGTTTGTCTGCACGTATTGAGAAGCGGCTACTCCTCCAAGCTGCGTCGCATTTGTCGCCGTCGTTGCTGTTGTAGCGGTCGTAGCCGAATTTGCTGTCGTCGCGGTGGTAGCAGTGGTCGCCGATGTGGCCGTGGTGGCAGTGTCAGCCGCTGCTGCGGATATAGCTCTGATTGCATAGGGAGTCGGTGTAATCGGTACTCGCGGCGACAGGACGGTAAACGCGCCGCTGGTGCCACCGGGGCGTACTCCAATTTGAAGAAACAGCGCGCTGTTGTTAGTGAAAAAGCTGGCTCCGAAATCGAGTTGAACCGTGAATATTCCATTTACAACTGAAACATTTGTCTGGGTGACGGTCTGTCCTAATTGCGAGCCGCTCTGCGCGAAATTAAAGAGATTGAATTGCAGATCGAAACTGCCATTGGCCGGAGTCCCGTTCTGGCTTAGCTGGCCCTGATAGGTGAACGCCGTCGTTTGACCTGTCACCGCTACAGTTAAGAGCGCGCAAAGTAAGACGACCCCCAAAGAACTAGTTAACTTCCCCATGAAATTGCCTCCCTTGATTCGGACCGCACCTTTAAGCGAATAAACCTTCCGCTTACTTACTAAGGCGATATAGAGCGGCGATTTCCCAACCGATCAAATAAGAATTTTTTGACGGGCCGTACAGGGACAAATGGATAAGTCCTCCTCCGACAAACGGCTGGCACCAATTACGTGAGTTTCAGTCAATCAATACAGAGCCGGGCCGAAGGAGGATTCCTTTATTTGGGCGAATTATCAGGAACGCTTATTGTCCCTTACTTGATAAGGCGACAAAGGAATGTGAGTTCCCAACCGTAAACAGATTTTGAGGGAACGATTACGGAATAGTTTCCCCTTCCGGGACAAGCCAGATCAGCGCAACTTTGTTCCCATAGGGCATATCAGGCGCTGGCGAGAGGTGGCTTCCAGAGGAGACTGCTTTTACACGCGCTGAATCGATACCGTTCTTTATAAGATAATCTCGGACGCATTCTGCGCGTTTTTGAGCAATGGCGGCGTTTTCCTTCTCTTCGCAGAATCCCTGAATAACCAATGTTCCGTGATAATCACGGCGAAGTTTGGCCATCGTGTCGTCGAGAAAGGCCTTGCATTCGTCGTTCGGACGGCTCTCATTTATCCTCTTGTAGTCACAGCGCGTGAGGATTGCGGGCCTGGCATCAATAAAAGGTGGCGAAACTGAGATACTAGTCGAATCCGCCCACGTGCACGGTCCGTCACTGACTGTGACTCTGACATTTATCCTTCCGGGTTCCAAACCAGTAGTATCAAGCCGCACTGTATCTCCCGAACCAATTATCTTGCCTCGATCTGTTGACCATTCGTATGTAAGTGATACCCCGTCGGGATCAGGAGCTACGACGTGTAGAGTAACTTTATCGTTCGTGCCATATTCGATTTCTTTTGCGTTCGAAAACAATGAAACACCGGCCACGCAATCGTCTTCTCGGACAACAAATCTTGAGGTGCAGGACACGGGAGTGCTCCGATTATTACTTACGGTTACGGTTGCTGTGTAGTCGTCAGGTGGTAGGTCTTTTGTGTCGATGATTATTGTTGATCCGGTACCGGTTATCTTAGCTCCGCCGCTGCCAACCCACGAATAAGTCAGGACGGTGTTATCCGGATCGGTGGCTTTGGTTCTAACCGTGACAATTTGATTTCGGACACCTTTTATTACTCGGTCAGGCTCTGCCACACAATGCACATCAGGAGGAATACCAGCGGATGTCAGAGGTGTCGCCACACGATGAGCCACTTTCGGCTTATTACACGCTCCTAAATAAAAGAGCAAAAGGATAGCGATTACAACAACGAAGAAGGTCTTCCTGAGCATTCGGCCATTCATAGTGCCTTTCGATGCTCCCAGTAATCGATCTAACAATACGTGTATGATACTTGAAAGATGGCAAATATTAGAGAACGAATTTGAAAGCAAACAATAAACCGGAAGGGCCATTCCTTTCGGCTATGGTCCTTCCGGTTCAGCGGGAGGTAAAGTTAGTGCCCTCCTGGTCCCTTCTTCCTGTTGTTTTGCTGCGGCGCCTGCTGTCTAGGCTGCGGTGCCGGTCGTTGTTGAGGTTGTGCACGAGGAGGTGCCGGTCTTGCCTGCGGCTGCGGCATTTGTCTCGGTTGCGGCATCGCGCGGGGCTGCGGCACTGGCCTCGGTTGCGGCATTGCTCTGGGCTGAGGCATCGCACGTGGTTGCGGAGCTTGGCGTTGCTGCGGTATTACCCGGCGCTGTGGCATCGCTCGCGGTTGTGGAGTCGGCTGTCTCAGTACCCGCGGTTGCGGAGCCGACTGGACTCGCTGTTGCGACTGTTGTGTCCTGTATTGCCGAGACTGTTTAGCCGCCCTGGCAGCTTGTTGTTGACCATTCTGCTGGGCTTGTTGCTGTCGCTGCTGTATCGCCTGTGCACGCTGAGCGTCGCGTTGCTGCTGTTGTTGCTGTCGTAGTGCCTGCTGAGACTGAGCGGCCTGCTGACGCTGCTGTATTCGCTGAGCCTGTGCGGCCTGTCTCGCCTGCATTTGAGCCTGCCGATTGGCTTGCTGTTGTGCGACCCTTTGATCACGCTGTTGTGCGACCTGCTGTTGACGTTGCAATCTTTGCACTTCGGCCGCCGCGCGTCGGTCGCCGTTTGCGGCCTGTCCAGACAGTTGGTTTATCCTTGTCTGACGTTGTTGCTCGATCGCAGCCTGACGAGGATTCTGCGGTGCTGCGACTGGCGCACCAGCGTTATTCTGTGCGACGCCTCCAGGCTGGCCGGCCGGCGGATTATTGCGGTTGATCTGTAGTCGCTGTCTTGCCTGCGCGTCTCGCACCTGCTCAACACGCATCGACTGAGCAAATTGTCTCTCTGACGGCGGCAATATAGGAGCGCGACTCGCAACGACCGATCTATTCATTACTTCAGGCCGAACCGCCATTCTCTCTCTAAAGCCTGACTGTGCAGCCTGCTGCCTGATGGCAGTAACCGCAAGCGGATCAGCAACTGGTCGAGCATTGGCAAACGCAGCTGGATCGCTTCGAACAATATTGGTTCGGTTTATTGGGCGATTGAAATTCGCAACGGGAACTGTCGTTATCGCGCCCGGAGCGTTGAAGTTCGAGAACCGCGAAGCCTGGAATCTGTTCCAATCTCCGTGATTGCCAATATAATGAGCCTGCCAGTTTGCATCGTAATATCGGGGCACGTATGGGTCACGCGGTCCTAGTGGTACCCACGCGACCTCTTGTCGCTCTGTAGCCGGGATGAAAGCAACTAGCGCCGGTGAGTAATTTCTAAATGACGCTCGCGCGCCAGGCACCCAGTACCATTGATTACGCACACAGGTCCAACGACCATAATGGTACGGAGCCCAGCCCCAGCTTTCATACGATACCCACGTCAATCCCCACGGATAGTCGTTGTACCAGTACCCGTCCTGATAGGGGGCCCAATCGGCCGCTACTGTTGGATGCCAGCAATGACCATAACCGTCTACGTCTTCCCATGTGCCGTAATCATCAAGATCGTCGATTCCGGCTACGTAATAATCGCTGTCATCAAGATAACGATAGCTAACCGATTCTCTGTACGGTTCATAATAAAATGGATCGTTTAGGTAAGCGTTGTAATCTACATACCGACCATCGTATCTCTTGGGATATCGATATCGATAATACTCATTAATGACTCCACCTGCGGCGACCGGAGACACTTGCGTCGCAACAGCAGGCTCTGTGCCGGTTCCACTTAGAGTTAATGTCTCACCTTTTGTTATTGTGCCTGATCCTCCTGCGCCTACAACTTGCGCTTCTCCGCTGAACACAGAAACCGCGACTGTGTTGTTAGCCTGGAAGGCGACCTGATAAAGGCCAGGCTGAGTAAAGTCGACCGCGCCGTCTGGCGTTTCAACTTCGAAGAATTCGTTTGACTGCAGTCCACCACAATCGAACATGGCCGAACCGCTGCGCAATGCGAGCTGAGTGCGATTGTCTGTCAGAGTGACGATATCTAATAATGAATCAGGCTCAAGTCTCACATAACTGCGACCATTAAGCGCAACTCCTGCATGCGATCCGTCACGAACATAAAGACGATCACCTACAGACAAAGGTGAATTAGTCGTCGCTTTTACCCAATCAATATTTTGCTGATTCGGGTCCTGACCGTTGGCCTGCTGAGCTATTCCAACATCCCCATCAAGCTGATCGATGCGCGCCGCGAGCGGTGTTGTCGCGCTTGTTTCGTATGCTTTATCTGATTGCCATTTGCCGAGGTGGAAAAATGCGAAGGCAATTCCACCCAACAGAACCACCGCGATTGCCACGATTGCAATAGTGGATTTGGCAAGGCCTCGCGAAGGTCTGCCGTTGTACCTGCCATCCATACCGGAACCTCCTTGTTACGCCTGAAACTCTTTAACAAAGCCTGTGAGTTCAGAGCTTTCCTGAAAACAAACAAAAGGCAATCATCGTTCCCAAGACGAGTTTTGTTATTTGAGTGGTGGATGAACTACCGCAGGTCCCCTTAATCAAAGAATCTTTTAATTTAGCTCGGAAAAACTCTTGCAAGCGCAAGATGTTCGTTAATCGTGCAGCAGTCTTTTAGGGACTATATAGTATTCACTGCTTGATCATATCGGGTTGGGGCTTTTATTGATGCGAAGTGGACTTAAATATCCAGTTGTTTCTGTGGTTTCCGGAATCCTTTGATCAACCAACTCGCGAAAATCACCATCGAACAATTGGAAGGCTTGGAGGTTTTCTTTTAGTCAGAAGTGATCATACCGACCTGCCGCAGCGGTTTTCGGGCGCTGCCTAACGAGAAATCTCCGACGATTTACTGTTACCTTCAACGAACGAGCGACGTATTTGTTAGTGGTGAAAAATGCAAAGAATAAATCTGTTGTTGTGCGTATTATTGATTTCATCGGTATTTGCAATTGATTCGCAAGCCGCGACTGTTGGCCAAAAGTCACAAAAGAGCTCAGCCACGAAAACCGATCAGAGTAGCACTGCGGCTTCAAATAAACAGGCAGTTGATGATTACAAGGCCAGCGTACAAAAACTGGCCGACATATACGACAAGAACGTCCAAACCCTGACCGATAAAGTCGCGACAATGAAAGACCTGTTCGATAAAGGTTTGATCTCGCGTAAAGAATACGAAAACAGCCAACTTGCTCTGGAACAGGCGCAGAGGGAGGCCAAAGGTGCTCACGACCAGTATACCTCGGCCGATTCGCTGCTGGTGACAAACACAAACATTAATATAAATGGGAGTTCAGACCTTACTACCACGAACTGGACCACAGGTAACGCTACTGTTGATAGCTATATAAAAAAATATAGCGGAATGTTTGGGGTCGATCCTTTTCTCGTCTATTGCGTGATAACTCAGGAATCAGGATTCAACAAAAACGCTACCAGTCCAAAAGGCGCTCAAGGGTTGATGCAGCTTATGCCCGATACTGCCGCGCGTTACGGTGTCACCAACGCATATGATCCAGAGCAAAATATCAAAGCAGGCACGCATTATCTGAAAGATCTGCTGACGATGTTCAATGGCAATCATCAGCTTGCTCTGGCAGGCTATAACGCTGGCGAAGGTGCTGTTATGAAGTACGGCAACAAGATTCCGCCTTACTCCGAAACGCAGGAATATGTGAAGAGCATCAGCTCGCATTACCTGAATGGCGCAAAGGTAGGCTCGCAATACGAGACCGTTCCCGCCGTCAAAACCAAATAGTACTCGGGAAATTTAATTCACAAAGAAGTCGTCGTGCAGGTCAGCTTATCAAAATCCAGTCCGCGACGACTTGCCATTTCCCGGCCGATCGATTCTACTTCTTCCTTATTCAATACACGGCTTGCCAGCGTGAATATTGTGCTCTCTTCCAAAAGAATGTGCTGCTGATAAATTACGGAAAGCTGCTGCAACGCTTGCCGAATCTGAGACAGGTCGTCGCCGGAAAGCGAACCTTGCGACAGCCATCTTTGACCGATCTCTTCTACCCTTTTGTGTAATGCGTCAACAACTATGTGCTCCTCGTGCAAAGCGTCGATGCGATTGAGTTCGGATTGTGCCTCAGCAGATGCCGACCCGCGTAAACGCGGGAATAACGATTCTTCCTCGTCTGCGGTGTGTCTGGGTGCTGCCTCGCGAAAATATTTCAAAGACGAGACAAGCGCTTTGCGCCTGTCATCGTCGAGTTCAGAATTGGATTTCACAAGCCTGCTTAGCGTGTCCAGAAAACGTTCTATGCGTCGATGGCAATCACCGAGCAAACCGATCGGATTTGTATAGTCGCTCTCTGCAGTTTTCCCAAGCTGGATCGGCATTGTTTAATCCTTGATTAAAGGCTGACCATTTCTTTGGTTTTCGTTATCTCTAACTCTCTGCCCATTTCGTTCAAAGTCTCTTCATCGATTAGTCGCTGAACCTTGGGAAACATCTCTCCCTCTTCTTCGCGGACGTGATGCTCGACGTCGCGTTGCAATTTATCGACAATGTTTTGCCACGATTTGCTGTCCATCGAGATCGAAGACATCTGCTCCAGTTCTTTTTCGACTTGTTGGTGTTCCTGCAGGCTCTCTGCGACCAAATCCCTCAACTCATCAAACTTCTTCAGCGCGGGGTAAAATATCTGCTCCTCGATTCGTGTGTGTGCCAGTAGCGCCAATCTCAGTTGACCGGCAAGAACCTGTCCGTTATCCGGGTCGCTGTTTATTTGTTTAAAAAGAGACTCGACTTCTCTGTGATCTTTCGTTAGAAAATCAATAGCGTTCATCTTCGCCTCCCTCGTCAACCTGATTAACCATCAGATCGTGAAGAAACAATCTGTGTGCCATTGACTACCCGGTATATTCACAATGATTTCGCAAATTCTGCGAATGAGTGTACGAACTGAAAGTCATTTTTCGAACACTTCTTTGGTAAGTTGTTTCATTTCTTCCGAAGGCTGAAACCATTTTGTCCGCCAAAGCCACCAAGCGGCGAGCGCGATAACGATAGTCACAACAAAACCGCCTTCAGGACCATAGTCGCTCCCTGTAATCCAGTGATTACCCCATATATGGGCTTTCCATATTGAGTCGGTCGGTTTTGTAAGTCCGCTCACCGGATATCCGAAAATAACTCCCATCGCGTAATTCCAGCCTGTGTGAAGCCCCGTACACAGCCAGAGCGACCGCGTCTTTAGATAGGCAATTGACAGCCAGACCCCCGCAAGAAAAGTGTTAGCGAATGCGAGCCAGCTAAAATCGGGATTTGCATTATGAAAGGCCGCAAAGATGATCGACATTACTATCACCGCGATCGTCGTCGAGTAATCGCGTATCAGGGCTTGGAGAGTAAACCCGCGCATCATCAGCTCTTCGAAAAAGGCAGCGAGCAGATACAGGACAGCCGCCTGGAGAATCGCCATCAAAGCCGCGTTGGCGTTTAGTCCCGCAAAATTAAATTCACCTTGCCGGAAAACGCGATGAATACCAGCTACGACAGCAATCATAAGAATACCGATCAACCATCCGGCACTTAAATCTCGCGCCCATCCCTTGTGAAAAGCTACTCCAATGGATTTAAACGTTCGGTGTTCCAGCAATCTCGTACTGATTGCGGTTTCACCCAGCAATACCGGTACGAATATGGCAAGCTGAATCAGCTCCAACCAATAGGTGGCGCTTTGATCAAGTCGCGGTCCGGAACTTTCTGGCTTGCTGAACCATCCTGGCGCATACAGCGCGAACCATATCGACAGAAACAACAGCACTTTCCAAATACCACGCAGCTGTTCAGTTCGGATGTTAACGAAAATTTTCCCCAGCACACTTTGTCGCTCGGTTCCGTCGTTTGTCGAGGCTGGATCGGGGTCGAAATCCGTCTGTTTCATTATGCTATACTCGAAATTTGCTACTGGTTTTGCGCGGTCAGTATACCCCGAACCGACCGCTGTAAACGAGCCTGTAAGCAAACGAATCCCCCTTGATGGAGCGGATGGAGCTGGATGGGGGAACATTGGACCGTTTGGTAACGTTACAATGTTGCGAGGATAGCGAAGGGGCCGAAACGGGGATTAGAAACATGGGAAACTATTTCCGAATCAAGAACCGCGCGCCCAAGCTCAGAATCTTCTTTAGAGCTATCTCGAAATTCCTGGACAACGATCTCGCAACATCTGCGGCTGCAATATCTTACTTTACGATGCTTATGCTGTTTCCTCTGCTGATTGTTCTGCTCAGCCTGGGAAACACTTTTTTTGGGGAAGGTAAGGCAAGAGAAGAGGTTATCAAAACTGTCTTGTCGTTGCTGCCCGGCACCAGCGAATTTGTTCGGCGTAACGTCGAGACTGCGATGCAGAATCTGTCCAGCGGCATTGTTGTCAGCTGCCTGATAATAGTTTTGTGGGCGTCATCATGGATCTTTTCCGTAATTGAAAAAGCCCTGAATCGCGCATGGAAAACCACCAGCCGCCACTTCCTTCACGGTCGACTTCTGACCTTGGGGATGAGCATTTTGTTTGGTTTAGTCCTGATCTTTTCGGCGTCGGTAACAACCATAGTCGCCCTGGTTCGCGCAAAAGCTGAACAGCTTCCAATAAGTCTGCCGCCGTTCTTCTATCTTCTCAGCAGCTATGCCTGGCAATTGACTTTCCTGGTGGTCTCCCTAATTATCACGATTACGATTTTTACGTTAATTTACCGATTCATGCCAAACGCGAAGGTAGAGATTCGGGAAGCAATTCCCGGGGCGATCTTTTCCGGGGCCCTGTGGGAAGCTGCGAAATACGGTTTTGCATGGCTGATACCTTATTTTCACTATAACTTGTTTTATGGACCGATTGGACTCGCAGTTGCCTTGCTGACGTGGATATACATTTCCAGCATCCTGATGTTGTTCGGGGCGCAGCTGACGGCGCTGCTTCACGTAGAGCATGTTTTTGCGGACGAGCACCAGCATAAAGTTCGCCAATCCACGGCTACTCCTTTGGTTGAAAACTAAACTAGATTGATGCGCCTTTCAGATTTCGATTACAACCTGCCACAGGAATTGATAGCACAGAAACCAGCAGAGCGACGCGAAGGCTCGCGGATGCTGATTGTCGACAGATCAACCAATAGGTTTCGCGATTCATCATTCAACGAGTTTCCCGATTTGCTTCGATCAGACGACATTCTTGTTCTCAACAACACACGCGTTTTTCCTGCTCGACTGATCGGACAACGTAAGCCGGGCGGTGGTCAAATTGAAATGTTCTTGGTCCGGCGACTCGAAATGGATGAGATCAGCAATAATGAATCGCTCAGGTCGATTTCGTATCAAGCGGGTGATGAGATATGGGAAGTGCTTGCGAAACCTGGCCGCAGCTTAAGGACAGGCTCACGGGCGTCGTTCGGAGAATCGCTCAATGCGGAAGTGCTGGCGCAGTTACCGGCCGGCCGCCGAGTTGTCAGATTCGATTCCGTCGGAAAATTTGAAGAAATAATCGATAGAATCGGATCGACTCCGTTGCCACCATACATAAAGCGCAAGGGTGATTCCGAAAACAGACTAGATCACGAGCGCTATCAAACCGTGTATGCGACAGAACGAGGAGCAATTGCCGCGCCCACTGCTGGTCTTCACTTTACACCGGCAATTTTGGCCGCGATTCGCGGCAAAGGTGTTGAGGTGATTCAAATAACTCACCATGTCGGGTATGGAACGTTTCAACCGGTTCGTGTAGAGGAAATCTCTGAGCACCATATCGAGGCGGAGACTTATACTATTTCTGCTGATGCGGCAGAAAAATTATCCGAAGCAAAGCTTAACAAAAAACGAATCATCGCTGTAGGAACGACAACAACCCGCGCACTCGAAAGCGCGGTTGACTCTGCTGGACGATTCCATTCTGGAAAAAGCTCCACCGAGTTATACATCTATCCCGGCTACCAGTTCAGAGCGGTCGATTGCCTTCTGACAAACTTTCACTTACCTCAATCTTCTTTGCTGATGCTGGTTTCAGCGTTGGCAGGACACAAGCTGATAATGGATGCTTATGCGCACGCGGTTCAGGAGCGCTATCGATTCTACAGTTACGGCGACTGCATGTTCATTTTTTAGGGAAGCCTGTGCAATCGCAGCCGATGAACTTTTCCTTCATCTTTTTGAATAAAATACCTTCGGAACATAGCGATTAAGCATAACTAAGATCACAAAAGCGCCGATATGGTTAATCAGTGGGCTCAGGTGTGTCCAATCTGTAAGTATTGGCTCGCGGTCCGAAAGCGCCACTGAATTTAACCGATTTTGGAAGGCGTGGCGGGCGATGAGGACAGCAAAAATCTTCGTTGTAATAGCTTTCGCAATAGTGTTCTGGTGCTTTAACAGGACACACGCTCAAGTTCAACAAAACACTGGCAATACGAAACAGGATCCCGCAAGCAGAACTCAGCCAAAGGCTGACCAAAAAGGCCTGGATGACATCTTTTCGGTTGTTTCTGACGGGCGATCCTTTACTGCAGCAAAGACCGAGCGACTGGTCCGACTGTCCCCCAACGCCGTAACAGTGATCACCCGAAGGCAAATCGAAGATTCAGGCGCGCATTCCCTGGCAGAATTGCTCAGGTTGGTTCCCGGGTTGAACTATCGAATGACTCCGATGGGCAATTTCTATGGAATACGCTCGTTCGGATCAACGCCGTTTTCGACAAGAGTGTTATTGCTGGTCGATGGTTTTCCGTTCAACAGTCCCGATAAAGGTGGGCTGTCCGGCCATCCTAGTTTCGATGACTTTTTCCCGATTGAACAGATCCGACGAATTGAAGTGGTTAAAGGACCAGGATCCGTTCTCTATGGACAGAACGCGTTTCAGGGGATCATTAACATCATCACGCGCGATCCGGAAGAGAATGATAAGACGGAGTTGGATTTCTACGGCGGAGCTTCAAACCGAACTCGCGCAAGCATAACGACAGGCGCCAAAAAGAACGATTTTGCCTACACCTTTACAGGAAAATTCGATCGCAAACAGGGTCCACTTGAATATCAACGAACGAACGATGTCGAGATAGCAGGAGGCGATGCCTATTTCCGTGCTGCCTATAAACATTTTGAATTTACCTACCTGTTTCATCGCGACACCTATACCCCCTTTCAGTTAAGCACCGAGGAAACCGATTCGCCCGAGCAGGATTTGAATATGATTACCGCTGCATACGCAGGAAAGATAACCAAATCCTGGTCCTATACTGCCCGCGCTTTGTACAACCGAAGAAACGGAACCACATGCGCCGTATGTCATGATTCGCGAGGAAATGGAACTTTCCTTAATGGTTTGCCTGCGCCGGTTGATTCAGAGCACGAGACCAATCAGCGCGCGTGGTTTGACCTGCAATTCAATTATGCTCCGGCCAATGGGCGCCATAACCTGATGTTTGGTGCGCAGTATCAGGCAGACATCGTAACAAAAGAGATTGTTCAGATCACAGATAAGGTCCCAGAGATAAATACCAGCGGTTTCTTTTTTCAGGATGAAATAAAGTTATCCCACAATCTCACCGGTACATTCGGCGCAAGGCTGGATGACAACAGCCGCACAGGCGTGGCCGTGAGTCCCACGGCATCCCTTGTTTATCAGCCTCTGCAGAATCTTATCTTCAGGGGATTGTTTGCTCGTGCTTACCGCGAACCGACCTGGAACGAGTTTTTCATTAATCAACGATTCCTGCCGGTGCTGATACCCTTTGGTAATACGGCGGTTGAGCTCAGGCGTGTTGGCAATCCGCTCTTACAACCTGAGAAGATAAACACGGCCGAGCTAGGCGGCGAGTACTTTATCAAGCGCAATTATTCATTCAAGCTGGATACCTTCTACAGTTACATTCAGGATTATATCCAGGCCGAAGATTTCACTACTCTTGTGGGATTTGGTGGGAGCACACCGCCGCGACCTGCCGATATTGGTCCAGGCGGGCCTGCGATGCTGGCGATAGCACATAATCGTCTGACACCGATCAACACCGCGGGTGGCGAAGCAGAGTTTCATTTTAGGCCTTCTGCACGTTTTTACGGGAATTTTGGCTACGCATTCCAGACAGTGAATGTAAATCCGGCGACCGATTCCCAGAGCGCTTATAGCCCGAAACACAAATTCACGCTGGTGCTGGATGCTGAGCCTTTTCATCGTATTCACGCTAATTTCAACATGAATACGGTTAGCAGTTTTTCCGCGTCGATGCCGGGACTAACGCAAGGTCTGACCAGTATTGCTCCGGGAGGCATATTGTTCGGCCGGCCAATCGGTCAGCCGTACGCTCTGGCGAATTTCAGCGTCGCCTACGAAATGCCGATGCAGCAGGACCGGCGTCTCAGGCTTTCGTTGAATGTTAACGACTTGTTCAACCAGAAGGCGCAACTGAATCCGATACGAGCGATTGATACTGGGTTGAGAGGTACACAGGTTTCTTTGGGGATTAATTACAAATTCTAGGCTGCGAGAGATGCGACAGATTAAATGCCTGATTTGTATTCTTTGTCTTTGCACCCCCTTTGCGGCGGCGCTGGGGCGAAATTCTGTCCCCATGCCTTCCCAGCCGGTCATTGCGGTTTTGAAGTCAGAGCAAAACGCGGTTTACGATCAGATACTGGCCAGCTTTCGCGGCAGGGTGCAGGCGAAACTAGTCGAATTCAATATGAATGGCAATACTCAATCCGGCCGCGATGCCGTCGCCGAAATCAATCAGGGCAATTACAACCTGGTTTTGGCAATAGGTGCGAGCGCCGCATTAATAGCTAAAGAGCAGTCGACAATTCCAGTCGTTTTTTGTGGCGTTTTCGGCTCCGATAGGAAGAGATTAACCGGGCGCAATATCACGGGCATAACTCTGGATGTGTCGGCCAAAGAACAGTTCACCACGCTTCGAAAACTGATCCCGAGCCTCAAAGTTGTCGGCGTGGTTTATAACCCAAAGATTTCTTCTGATGTCATTCACGAGGCCCAGCGCGCTTCGACGGCGCTGGGGATCCGCCTTGAAACCAGAGCAGTCAGTTCGTCAAAAGAAGTTACGTGGGCAGTGCGAGATCTGGCCGGCATTGCTGACATTTTGTGGTTGATCGCAGACAGTACTGTGGCTAATGCAGACAACTTTCGCTTCATGCTTCTGACAAGCATCGAGACCAAGGTGCCGCTTGTGGCCTTTTCTCATACTTTTGTCAGAGAAGGCGCGCTTGCGTCCGTTTCAGTTCCACCCGAAGATGCAGGCGCAGAGGCCGCAGTCCTCGTTAACAACATTATTAACGGACAACCTGTTTCGTCTATACCTATAAGTTCTCCAAAGCGAGCCACCCTGTTCATTAATCTCAAAACAGCGCACAACATTGGAATTAACGTGCCCTCTGAGGTTCTCGCGGCGGCCTCGGTATTCGGGAGGGAATCATGATCCAACAGAGTTTTCACCCCAGCAGACTTAATCTCAAGGTGAAGATCGTACTGTTCTTTGCCGCATTTGTTTCGCTGTTGGCGCTGAGCGCCATTTATTTTTATTCAAAGACCAATGAGTCAATGGAGAAGGAGCTCGAATCCGCGAGCGTGTCTTTCGCCCAAAACCTGGCGTTAAATCCAAATATAAAGCTGGGGCTGGTTAACGAAGATAAAAAACTGTTGGATAGCATTCTGGGGACGATCGTCAAACAGCGCAGCATGCTCTACATTACCGTACAAAGCACAGCCAGTAACTTTAACTATGTAAAACAGGGCGACAACGCGCAGCAATTTTTAGAGTTTTACCAACAACACCATGAGGCAATTAGTAAAGCTCCATTAGTCACTGCAGTCAGGCAAAGAGTTGGCAGCGTGCGTTTCGTCAATGTTCGAGTTCCAATACTGCGCGGGCGTTCTGAAACCAGTTCCCCGGATTTGCTTTTGCCTCCGTCGGAACAATCGCCGTTTGACACACAGAACGAAAAAGAACGTTCACAGGAACAGCTTGGATTCATTGATGTAGGAGTATCGTATAGAACCGTCGACCGCGGCATGAAATGGCTTGGCTGGTGGTCCGGCGTTTTGCTCGGGCTGACACTTGTCACTATTCTTGCCTTCATTCTGGTGATCTTTCGTTTTGTGATCAAACCCGTTGAAGCTATTACTCATAGAGCGAACGAAATCGCTGAGGGCAATCTTTTACAGCAGGTTGTGGTTCGTTCAAACGACGAGATCGGACAGCTTGCCTTCAATTTCAACCTCATGGCCGAGCGATTGTTAGAAAATACAAACGCGCGGGAACAATATGCCAGTCAACTAGCGGTGTTGAACAGTCGACTTGAAACCGCCAATAGTCAATTGCAGGAACAGTTCGTACAAGTGCTGACAGGAAAGCGACAGTGGGAAGCTACCTTCAACGCGATGAGCGACGCCGTCTTCATTTTCGACGCAGACCGACGGCTGATACAGGTTAATAACGCTGGTAAGATCCTGGGCGACCGCTGGAGCGCTGTTTTGTGTAAAGAGGATTGCTGCCTGATATTTCCACAGGGTAAACCGGAAAGTACGGAAGGTTGCAGCAAAGACTGCTCAAAATGTCCTCTGGACGAAGTTTTCACAGCAAACAAGAGGCATAGCTTCGAACGATTCGGACCTTATACCAATCAATACTTCCTTGCCACTGTCTGCCCGATGCCTTATGGCGATGGCCATCACTGTGGGGCGATAGCGGTTATGCGAGATATAACAGAAGAAAAGATGCTTCGCGTGCAATTACTGCAATCGGAGAAAATGTCCGCCGTAGGTCAACTGGTATCCGGCGTAGCGCACGAGCTGAATAATCCATTGAACAGTGTAATCGGTTATACGCAGCTCTGCCTGGAAAACCCGCAGTTCCATCCCGATCTGGCTCCATTTCTGGAATGCGTCGTCAGTGAAGGTTTACGAGCCAGAAAGATTGTTCAGAATCTGTTAACGGTTTCAAGACAACACAAACCAGAGAAGAAGCTGGTCGATCTGAACGATGTCATTCAGTTGACCATCGATCTCAGAGCTTATGAAATGCGCGTCAGCGACATTGAAATCCTCCAGGAATTCGAAAGCAATCTGCCATTGACGATGTGCGATCCGCACCAGCTGCAGCAGGTATTCCTGAATATAATTATCAACGCGGAACAAGCGATGCTCGCCGCACACGGAACGGGCAGGCTGGTGGTTCGGACCCTTTCGACTCCAGAGGGAAAAATTCAATTGCAATTCATCGACAATGGCCCTGGAATTCCGGCGGATAAACTGTCCAGAATCTTTGATCCGTTTTTCACAACCAAAGACGTTGGCGAGGGAACAGGACTCGGATTGTCAATCTCCTATGGGATAATCAAGGAGCACGGCGGACAGATATGGGCCCAGAGCCAGCAAGGCGGTGGCGCAACGTTTATCGTTGAGCTTCCTGTAATTTCCGCGTCTGTAGTTAACAAGTTGGATCCAAAGCCGACCAACGCGGGCAATATATTGCAGGCATAGCAGGCCAGCGCTCATTCTAAAGTTCTCTCAACCTTCAGCTCTGTGGCAGACTTGACTTTTGTCTGGCCGCGGGTAGAGTTACGCGAACTCCTGCGTTTAATCAGGATAAAAAGCTCAAATGACATAAGGGAGAGGAACAACTTGGGAGAAAAATACAAAGCAGAACTTCAAGATAAGATAAGAGAGTTTGGCGCCAGCAATCTTCGCGTTTATTTGAATGAGGACGGTTTGCACCCGCATTATTTCCAGCATTTAAAGGATACGTTCCAGGAAGAAGGAGTGAAATTCGTTTACAGCCGCGATGATGCCAATTTCGTTTTTGAAGGCAATTGCGACGCAGAGCCAGCATATCAGGCTGGGCAGGTTGTGGCCTTCTTCAATCCAGCGCAGACGCTGCTATTTGCCGGCGCGCTGTAATTTCCCCGCTCATATTAAACGGCCGCCGGAACTACCGCGAGCGGCCCGTTTCCCCTCGCCAAATCTTCAGGCAAACAAACAACTGAATTCTGGAACTTTTCGCCGCGTCTGCGTCAATACAACTTAGAAGCGATTCTGGCGAAACGGGTTACGGATGACATTGCCTTCCAATCTGACTGATTGCGAGCTATTGCAATTGATGCTCTCAGGCAACGAAGAGGCGTTTACCGCGCTTTATCGCCTGCGGCACATCAACGTTTATCAGTTCGCTCTGCACATGGGTGGTTCGCGGACCTTGGCTGAAGACGTAACCCAGGAAGTGTTCATGATCTTGATCCGGGAAGGCAGGCTTTACGATCAGTCACGCGGGTCGCTTTCCGCGTATCTTTGCGGGATAGCTCGCAACCTGCTTTTGCGCCGGCTGGAGCGAGACAAGGTCTATGTGCCGATCGCGGAGGACGGTGACGAATGCGCAGAGACATTCGATCAGTTCGTGGCCGAAGGAGATCCTTTGAGGGAATTAACTCACAACGAGACGATCGAGTTGGTGCGGCAGGCAGTCTTGTCGCTTCCCGCCAGATATCGTGAAGTTGTTGTGCTGTGCGACTTGCAGGAGATGAGCTATATTGAAGCGGCAAACATTCTGGGCTGCGCAATCGGAACAATAAGATCTCGGCTGCACAGAGCACGTTCGTTATTATTGGATAAACTGAAGGCTGCTGAAATAAGAAAATCAGGTGCTGAACCAGGCACGGAATCAGGCATAGAGAAGTGCAACACTAAGAGGTGTTTTGCATGAGTTGTCAAAATTTCGAATTGTTAATAATCGATCTGGCCCGCAACCAGATTGTCGAAGCAACCGCAAGGCAATCAACCCTTGCGCATTTAGATACTTGTGCGGTATGCGCCCAAAGATTTGCGGATGAAAAAGACCTCACCGCCAGGCTGCGCGTGCTCGCCGCCGAGTCGGGTATCGATCGCCCATCGCAGGATGTTGAAGTGTCCTTGGCGCAGGTTTTTCGATTGATGTCGAAAGACAATGCCGTCGCCACTGACAGCATAGTTACTCGGCGGCGATGGAAAGTGGCTGCGGTAGCGGCGGCTGTACTCGCGGTCGCAATGAGTTTGTACGCGTTTCATTTGCACGGGAGACCTTCGCCCGGGAACATCGCGACCAAACACGAAAATAATGTAGAAACTCCGAAAAAAGATTCCACTGCTGGTGCGCCACAGCCTTCGGTTGAACAGAATTTGGCCGGTGTACACGAATCACGGCAGAATCCCGTGGTTAAGCATCGCCATAAAACGAACGCGGCTTTAACCCACGGGACGTCGAGCACGAATTCTGAGACGACAGCCGAGTTTATTATGTTGCCGACTGCAGGCAATCTGGCGCCGCTCGAGAGTGGACAGATCGTACGCGTCGAAGTTATGCGGTCAACGTTGATCGCAATAGGATTTCCGATGGACGCTGAACGGGCAAACGAGTCGATAAAAGCCGACCTGCTGCTCGGCCAGGATGGGGTGGCGCGCGCCATTCGGTTTCTTCAGTAGTTTGAAAACGCGCTCAGTATTTAAAAAGCAATTAAACCGAGTAATAAGAAGAGAGGAAACGATATGAAGAATCGTGGACAATTTTTCACTTCCATAGCGGTAACATTCGGTCTGCTGGGTGGGGTGGTCGCCGTGGGTGGTCAAACGATGCAAAGGCAGCGACAGATCTCTACTCAGGACGGCGTAGTCACAACGACCCAGGATCCGCAAGGTCCGCCACCACCACCTCCTCCGCAGCAGGTAGTAGTTGGTGGAGCTGGCATCGGTTATCGGGTGTTGTCTTCAGAGATAAGCTTTGATATCAAAGTTGTAAAAGGCGCACCGTTTTCTGCAACCGCAGTTTCTGAGAGCGTCCAGACTCTTGCTGACGGAAACCGAATCGTCCATAAATCCTCGACTAACGTATACCGCGACAGCGAAGGCCGCACACGGCGTGAGAGCCTGTCCGGAACGGGAACAGGCGCCGAATCTGTCGAGATGATTATAATCAACGATCCGATAGCTGGATTTAGTTACGGTTTAAATCCTGGATTGCATACCGCACAAAAGCATCAAACCTTAAAGTTTAGCTTTATGGTACCCTCGATGGGGGACAAGGTTCAGGTAATTCCATCTCAGACAACGGGAGGAGTCGCCGCAGCGGGACCGCGTAAAGTGTCGCCTCCTGAAAACACTGCGACGATTACAACGGATTCGCCCTCCGTGACTATGGTCTTGAAGGATGGAGTTGAACAGGGCGTTCAGGACAAGGTCGCCACAACGGTGGGGGGACAAGTATTTAAGACGATGATTAATCCGCCAGTCAAAACTTCTCTTGGAACTCAAACAATCGAAGGAGTCCAGGCGGACGGCACGAAACTGACGACGACCATTCCCGCCGGTCAAATAGGAAACGATCAACCGATTATTATTGAATCCGAAAGCTGGTATTCGCCTGAATTGCAGGCCATCGTAATGTCCAAAACCAGTGATCCGCGAACGGGAGAAACCACTTACAGGTTAACAAATGTTAACCGCAGCGAGCCGGATCATTCGATATTTGAAGTTCCGTCGGATTACACGATACAGGAACCCCATCCAGTGCAACCAACGATGAGAAAAATGCCGAGGAAGCCGGACGATCAGAACTAACAAACAGACCTGGCCAAAATCAACCTTGATCAAACTGGGCGGCGAATGTGTCTTGTTCGCCGCCCAGTTGATTCTTAAGCCCGCGCTCAGGATTCAGTTCCACAGCATTTCCGGCCCGATTTTGGAAAGGTCCTGCAACCAAAACCGAACTTGGCCAACTGATGTCACGCTTGTCACAGTACAATAAGTCCTTTGTTTTCTTTTAATAACCCCGTGACACCTGCTGTGACACAGGAGTCTCAGATACGATTTCGGCCAATTGATGTCACCCACCAACACTGCTGAAGATTAAGCCGCCCGGTCTTAAAAAGACGTTTTTGATCGTTACCAGAATCTGAACCGAAAGACAAACATTAGAACTATAGACGACCGGCAGCGCCAGTCATATAATGCCTTGGGTGACGTATTAATGGGTTGATGTGAGGCGTAATGAAATCAGTAACCTTCACTCTGCTTGCCCTCCTCTTTACAAGCTTTTTGTTAGGTCAGGCGATGGTCTTCGGACAACAAGATCCCGATCAGCAGGATCCGATGATTGCGGGAACACACCGTCATCGTGGCGACGATCAGGGCGACGAATTTGTCAGGAAAGCTCGTATCAAAGCCGAAATTGATACGGCAGAGCGAGCGAACGACAAAATGAAGTCGGAGTCTTTGCAACTGCTCGAGCTCGCTTATCAAGTGCATGACACCGTTGCGACGAAAAATGTAATTACAGACGAGAACTTGAAACGGCTGAACAGTATTGAAAAACTGGCTAAAGGCGTCAGGGAAAAGGCCGGTGGGACAGGAGAAAAGGAAGAATTCGACAAAATCCCCGCACAATTTGACGAATGTGTTAAGCAACTGAACGCTCTTGCAGAAAAGCTTAATAAAGAAGTCGAAAAGACCTCGCGGTTTACCACATCGGCCAGCGTCATCGACAATAGCAACAGAATACTGTTTCTGGTCGATCACATGCGCAATCAATTCTTCCATAAATAGTGTCGTCATTTGTCCTGAGAGCAGAGAAAATCATGGTCCGAAGAATTGCAATCAGAGTCTTGCTGTCCATCCTGTTGATTGGATTGGTAAAGGCAACGGCTCAGCAACAGTCAAAAGATATTCAGGATAATAACGAGATAAAACTTTCCTCTGATTTGATCCTGGTAAATGTCACCGTGACCAATACACAGGGACAGTTCATCCGGAATCTGACGAAAGATCATTTCTCGATCAAGGAAGAAGGAAAACCACAGAAAATCGAATTTTTCGGCGCTGAGCAGACTCCGTTCGCTGTGGCGGTGATGCTAGATGTCAGCGGCAGCATGGAGGACAAGATCCGTTTAGCGCGCGCCGCGATGGCGCAGTTTGCAGATCAGTTGCGAGAGGACGACGTGATGTCGATCTATCGGTTTTCCGACGAAGTAAAACAGATACAGGATTTTTCGAATTCACACGACATTTCTGATTATGTCTGGGATCTGAAGGCCAACGGCGAAACAATGATTTACGACTGCCTGGTCGATGCTGTCACGGCGCTCAGCAAACGCGAAGAGC
>DASRDY010000212.1:0-62766 GCA_035652355.1 Blastocatellia bacterium | reverse complement strand
ATTCAAATCGGAAGCTTCAGACGACTTGATACTTTCAATCGCTTCGGGTTTGCTGGCGCCGAGCGTTAGTCCGTCGGTCAAAGGCGACGTCTCCGTTAAAAGACTCGGTGGAAACTATCATGTGACGGCCTGGCTGCCGAGCGATGACTGGTACATCGCCAGTATGACCACTCCGTCGTCGCCTCGACCAGTTGATATTTCTGCCGTTGGACTGTTGTTGAAATCGGGTCAAAAGTCGAATTTGAATATTGTGCTGAAAAATGGAGCAGCAAGCCTGAGCGGTAGGGTGATTCCGAAAACGGCTGGCAGCAGTATGCCTGAACGGTTACTCGTTTATTTGATCCCGATGGATGAAGCTCGAGTTGATGAGCGTCTTAGATTCACAGAGGCAGTTGTTCAGGGTGATGAAACATTCAGCTTGAAGAACATTGCTCCGGGAACGTACAGAATATTAGTTCGGGAAATCGCGGATGAAAGTCGCTCGCCCGTCGACACTCACGAAGGGCGCCTGGAGTTAATGGGAGAGGCAAAGTCAGCATCGACTATTGAACTTCATTCGTGCGAAAGACAAACTGGATTCAAAATCAAATACTAAACAATCTACAACTAGGGCCCTGATCGATACATCAGATCGGTTCTGAGAACATATTTCGTTCCTGATATTACTTCGCTACCTGTATGAATAATGGGATGCTGAAAGAACAGTGCCATTCCGGTGGAAGGTTTTATGACCTTTTCAGGTTCGACTAAGAAGACCGTTTCGCCGCCTTCAAAGCCATCATTAAGATAAACCATAAAGGTGTAGTAACTGCGCTCGCTCGGGTTGCGCTCGAAAAAGCCGTCCAGATGAGGAGCAAAATACTGCCCCTTGTTATATTCGTAACAGCGGAACCGCTCGTTGACTCCGACAAGGGTTGATCCGTGAATCTGTTCAGGAACATTTGCCGTAACGCGATCAAATAGAAGATCGGCGAGCTCCTGATGTTCAAAAATAACACGGCGATTATTTCTAATATCGGTTCTGACGGCAGTCCCACCAAGAGTGTTGATAGTTGCCACTTCAGGACCGACCTCTTTGGTTTTTCCAATCCAATCGTTACATTCGTCACGGGACAATATATTTGGCCTGATGAAAATCAAAGGCTGTTTGAAATCGAGTTGTTGACTCATTGATCACGAACCAGTGCTGCCATAATGACGAACACCGCGACTCCAGATAAGAGCCGCGATAGCGAAAGAAGCTGCCGCAATCAAAGGCACAAGATAGAAGTAGAGCTTGAAATCATCGTGACGCAGGAAACCGGTTGTCGGATAAAAGCTCGCGAATGCCAGCGGGATAATCCAGCTCAGGAAAAACTGAACGGCAGTATTATAGATTGTCATCGGGTAGCGGCCGAACGCGATCATATTAAACACCGGCGGCGATATGCCAATGCGATCCTCCATCCAGAAACTTACCGAAGTCAGCGCCAGGAAGATGGAAACATAAATCAATGCGCCGCTAAATGACATCACTAAGAGCAACAGCAGACCGACAACGCTCCAGCTTAATCCGAGTTTGTGGGACGCGAAGGCGAGTATTCCCAAACCAAGAAGAATCTCCTGCAACGATTCTAATCGAAATGCCTCGAAGATTACCTGAAAGAGCGCATTAATCGGTCGCAGCAGGACTCGGTCGAATTTGCCTTCGATTACATAGCTCTCCCCGAATTCGTAGAGGTTCAAACTGACGATATTGAACAGACCCAGCGGGATCAGCGAGAATGCGTAAATAAACAGGACTTCGTAAAACGTCCAGCCTTTCAACGAAGGTACGCGTTGAAACAGAACCAGAACGAATCCAAAACTGGCTGCAGTGGCAAAAAGCGAGCTCAGAAGCGAAATTATGAAGTCACCGCGATGAGCGATACGCGCCTTAAAATATTGCGCAAAATAGCCTGCAAGAATGGAGAGATATCTTCGCATGATTCTTTTTGAAGAACTTTTATGTCGCTTCTTTTGGATCCAGCTTAACCTTTATCTCGGCCCATTCAGGCACATCGTCCCAGAGCACAAAGAAATCCTCGAGATATATAAGCCCCAGTTTCCTCAGCCTGGATACGAATTCCTCTGCGCCTTCCTCACCAAAATGAGGACCGAAAGAGATCAGTGACGCGTCTTCATCATAAGGCTTGTCGCGATCCATTATCTGACAGATCGTGTCGTCATCGACTCCCTGACGCAGCAAAGCATCTTTGCGAATGATTATTCCGAAATATTTCGACAGCCTTACGCCGTTCATCTTACCCCTTAAGCTCTGCCCGATACTTCACCCGTCTGGGTGTTTACGCGGATAACATCGCCTTCTTTAATGAATAAGGGTACCCGCACGGTCAAGCCTGTCTCAAGTTTCGCGGGTTTTGTTGTGCCACCAGAGGCGGTATCACCTTTGACCCCTGGTTCTGTCTCAGTAACGGTCAATTCGACAAATTGCGGAAGCTGCAACGAGACTGGCGAGCCGTTGTATTTCAATAATTGAAGCGAGATGCCTTCCTTTAGATAGCCAGCATCGTCGCCCATTTGTTCGTTGCTGAATTGGAATTGCTCGTAACTGGACTCATCCATGAAATGATAGCCTTCGCCGTCCGAATAGAGATATGAAGCCGGAGTGAGCTCGACATCCGGTTCAGGAAATTTCTCGCTGGTCTTAAAACTCTTTTCCAGGACAGCGCCTGTAAGTAGATGACGCAGTTTCGTTCGGACCATGGTCGAGGCTCCCCGGGCTGAGGGCGAAGCGAAAAAAACTTCCATAACGGTGTAAGGATGGTTATCTACGGTAATAACCATTTTTCGCTTAAGTTCGTTTGCTCCAATCAATGCCATTACGATCTCCTGATAATGTTTATGAATAATATTTGTTGTGATGCTCTGGACAATCTACCGCCAAAGCAAGCATGAATTTATATCACTTTGGATGCGGGCTCGCAGAGGAAATTCGTCAAAACGAATAGGGAGTTATAACCGGTTTTCTTCGGAGGCTTGAAGCTCGCTGTCTGGGGGAAACTGTATTCTCGCGTAAATCTTTTTCAATGAAACAGAGCACTTTATCGACTGAAAATGGATCGTGTCTTCAAGGTTGGTGAATTCCTGAAATAGCCACGGACCGCTCGCCGGTCTGATGAATTGCGTGACGCGGCATTCCTGCTGAGAAGTCAAAATATATTCCTGCAACGAGTTAATAGTACGGTATGCCGAAAACTTTTTTGTCCGATCGTAAGCTTCTGTCGAAGGCGAAAGGACCTCTACAATCAAGGTCGGATTCAAAAGAGTATCAACCGATTGATCTTCAAATTTTGGAGGTCCGCAGACTACTGCTACATCAGGATACGTGTACAGTTTCGTGTCCGGTGTTCTTACCCTCATCTCAGTTGTGTAAACTTCGCAATCTCTGTTTTCCAGTTGAGTGTTCAAGTCACTTCCGAGGTTTACAACTATAAGAATGTGTTCCCGACTTGCGCCGGACATGGCAGATATTTCGCCGTTACAATATTCGTTTTTGTAGAGCGCTTTCCGCTCCAGCGCAATGTACTCTTCCGGTGTACAAAGATGTTTTGGATATGAAGCCATACATTCTTCTTAACTCGCTAATATAGCACAGCGAATGGCCATAAGCACAAAGGCCCTGCATTGATATTCTAGCGCCGCTATCCACTATCGCAATCAACGCCGGACCTGTAGTTTCGTGAGGCGGTCTGGAGCTATTTCCCGCCGCCTGTTAACACATATTCGACGACATACCGCCGAAGCTTGTCGCGATTTTGCTTCGCATAGGTCGCGTAATCCTGCGCTATACCCTGATCAGGTCGCGCGATTAGGATGTACGCCTCCAGCAGTCCTTCGTCGTTCAGTTTTTTCAGTTTTGTCAGCGAAGGGTTGAGGGTGGTGTTCTTGTCAGAGGTGGCTATCGATAAGACACTGCGCAACGCGTCGACTTCTTCCGCCAGGCTATGGCGGTACTCTTTCTCGGCAGGATATGTCTTTGCGAATTTTTCTTTGTGCCAGGTCGAGCGAGTTGTGCCGTACGCTATCCATGCGACAGACCCGTCATCTTTTCCGCTAAGCATCGAGCCTGCGTCTATGTTGATTTTTGCGTCTCCTTTTTCGTCGAACGTCAGGTCAGTCGGAATATCGATTTGGGGGTGCGCAAGTGTTGTCTTCGTAGCCTGAGCCCATTGAACCAGTCCGCTGACCGAGAACTTGCTGTATGGATCGCAAACATAGGCTTCAACATACCGATCTCTGGCCTTGTCTAATTTCCCCTGCTTCATTAAAGGCGTTGCGGAATAACGATAAGCAGTTTCCCTGGACGGATCGATGGTGATTGCTTTCTGATACCAGACCTCCGCTTGATCGAAATCGCCTTTTTGGGTGTAAACATCGCCAGCGAATAGCGCCGCCTCGTATATTTTTGGATCCAGCTCTAAAGCTTTTTTATAATTCCCGAGCGCTTCGTCCAGCTTTCCCTGAGAGAAAAACGATTCGGCATCCCGCATCAGCTCTTCTGCTTGCTCGTTTTTCGAGAACTTTGCCAATTCGGATCCGTCTGGCGGAATGCTCTGAATTAGCCCATCAAGCAGAGGCCGGTTCATGCCAAGCTCTTTCGCTTTTTTGAAAGCTGCAAGCGAGCGGACGCGAAGCGCCTTTCGTTCAGCTTTGTCCTTTATAGTGTTGGCTTGTCCAAGTAGCGCGAAGCCCAGGTAGAACTGAGTGTCTGAATTATCGGGTTCTGCCGCGGCCAGCTTTTCCAGCATTGGCAGAGCCTCTGTGAACCGTTGTTGCTTGATCAGGTCGCCTGCTTTTGCCTTTTGGTCATCGAGACTTTCCGTCGTCTGCGCGTAAGTCGGCGCACCCATCATCATACCGAAAATGAGAATGGCAAATACTGCCCATAATCTGCCGAGTTTTAAAAAAGACATAGTATCTCCTGTTGAGACGTTTCGATTGTGATGTAGAGTTCCGGGAGCAGCAGCGCCCGATAGTCGCCCGACGCTCTCCATCAGCCCTTATTAAGGACGGTTGACTGGATCACTGTGCCACCAGTACTGGTCTTCCAGTTTCTTTTGGACCGGCCACACTTCATCGAGTGTGTTCCCTTCATAGATTTCGCCGTTCTTCATCACATACTTAATTGTGTTCGTATTGTGAATATCCTTTGTGGGATCAGCATCAAGAACAAGAAGATCGGCGAGCTTGCCAACCTCGAGCGAGCCCAGATCCTGCTGCAAACCAATAGCCTCAGCGCCAAACAGCGTAGCGCAACGCAGAGCTTCCATCGGTGTCATCCCTCCGGATTGAAGGTTCCAGATCTCCCAATGATCCCCAAGCCCCTGCATCTGACCGTGACCGCCCAATTCAACCCTTCCACCTGCATGAACGACTGCGGCTGCTCCGCTTGCAATCCCTTTGTGACCATACTCCTCGGGCATAAACCACTGCGTGCGGCGTTTGACCATGGTGTCCAGCAGCTCGTGTGGAATGAAACGACGCAGTTTTTCGTTTCCGTGAACGTCGGTGGTTTCAAAGTACAAATTCTCGGTCCACGGTGCGCCGTAAGCGACAAGAATGGTCGGTGTGTAAAACGTTCCAGTCTTGGCGACGTATTGAACGACGTCTTTATAGAGCGGCTGGATAGGCAGTGCGTGCTCATTGCCGGAAAAACCGTCCGCCATTTGAGTCAGGTCCAGTTTCATATCCAGAGCGCCTTCGGTGGTGGACGTGATACCGAACTCCTTACACGCCATCGATACCCATTGCCGAACAATGCGGTCCCCGGTCGTGTAATTCTTCAAAGTCGTGGTGCGATAGGCTTCTTTGTATTTCTTAATGACGTTGCGCGTTGCGTCTTTGTCATCGAGTCCGGATTGAGCAAATACTCCTGGTCCCGTCGAGTAAATGCGCGGTCCAAGGATTTCGCCACTATCGACCAGATCCATGTAGGCAAACACGTCATTGGTTGAGCTTTGCGGATCGCGTGTTGTAGTTACGCCATAAGCGAGATTCGCCAGGTACTGCCATACTTGTGTTTGATGAACTCCGCGCGGAGGCCACATGTGCGAATGCACGTCAATGAATCCTGGAATAATTGTCTTGCCGGTGACGTCAATAACTTTCGCACCAGCGGGAATAGCGACTTTCCCTTTTGCTCCGACAGCAGCGATTCGATTGTCGGTGATCACAATGTCGCCGCGATCGATGACCTCGTCGCCCTTCATTGTGACGATCTTTGCTCCGCTCAACACTACTGTGCCTTTCGGTCGTGATCGTTGAGCTTCCACGGCGATGTCGGTCATTTCAGGTTTGTCAGCCGTGATATCCTGACGGAAGAATTTCGATCCCCACGCCCAGGTCACCCACTTGCCGTCGTTCGACCAGGCGATGTAATCACCACCATCGACGGACATCTTTTTGACAGGCATTGAGGATTGGCCGGCAATGCTGATGGTAACCGTCTCTTTTCCGGCCTTTGGAATAGTAACAAGGAAGTGTTTGTTCTGAACATCGACGAATGCGTGTTGACCGTCAGGTGATACTCGATATTCATTCGCGGCCGGCGGCGTGGGTCCGCCGATGCTTTGACCGGTTACACGAATGTGGGTTCTTCGATCCATTCCGTCGATCCGCAGCGAAATCAAACCCTGATTTCCGGAAAGATAAACGCGAGAAGAGTCGCTGCTGAAATGCGGATTGCGACCACCCTGTGTCGGTCCAATTAATGTTGACTCGCCGCCGCCTGCCGGTAGCCACCGCAAGTCGAGTCCAGTATTCCCTCCAATACCAGTGATCTCGCTCGGGTCCTTATCAATGTCTTCCTCGTATGGAGAGCCGGGACCCTGATCCCGCAGATCAGCGAATAGCTGATCGTCAACCGCGCCTGAAACGAAGACAAGCTTCTGACCATCGGGTGAATATGCCGGCGACGAATAGAATGCAGCGCGGCGAGAAAGCTCCTGTGGTTGCCCGGTGCCATCAGCATTCATTCGGTAGATGTGCCCGCCTTCGCGCGACCACGTTACGTATGCGATGTACTGACCGTCGGGTGACCACGTCGGCATGAACTCGCCGACCGTGGAACTGGTCAAACGCTTTGGCGCGCCCGAAGGCAGATCCATTATCCAGAGTTTGTTGAGTGAACTGAATACGACTCGCTTACCATCAGGCGACATTACTGGCCAACGAACGAGGCGCGCTTTGAGTGTAGGGCTGTCGTCGACTTTATTCTGGAAATAGACTCTGGGTGCAATCTCAGCTTCTACTTTTGCGGTGAATGGAATGGTCGTAGCTTTGCCAGTCTCGAAATCTACTCGTTTGATTTTTCCGTCAATCGGCACGATCAACGATTTTCCATCGGGCATGAATGCGTAACCAGGCATCGTATCTCGCGTGGCGCGGGATTCCTGATCATCGCGAGTGACAGGATAAATCAGCCAGCGTTCGGTGTTGTTCTCCAGGTCGCGAACCCTTAGCGCCGTGCCGGTCTCATATCGAGTGGCGTAAACCAGCTTCTTGCCATCCGGAGAAAGGACCGGTCGCATCGCGCTGCCCTGTGCATTGGTAATGTCGGAAATTTCGCTGGTGTCGCGATCAAATCTATATATTTGCCATATTGGAAACTTTGCATTGTAGTTGAATGCGCCAGTGCGCTGCGCGTAGTAAACAAATCGTCCGTCTGGTGATGCCGCCGCGCCCAACTTGTTTAGCTGCGGCGCCGCAGGTCCCTGCTGCCCCGGTTGTGCGGGAGGTGGCGGAGGCGGTCCGACCGAGACACCAGTGCCGCCGTCCTTGTGGTACATATACAGACTGTTTGTTCCAAGTCCCGCACCGGATTTCGAGGCAATGACGTATTGCCCGTCGGCCGTCCATATCGGCGAGATGAATCCCTGATTGCGACCGTGAGTCAACGCTTTTGGATTTGACCCGTCAGCATCGGTCATCCATAAATTCTCTGCACCACTGCGATCGCTGACAAAGACTATCTTTTTACCATCCGGCGAAAATTTCGGCTGACTTTCAAAAGAAAGGCCGCCAACGATCCTCTTTGCCTCACCGCCAGCAATCGGCAGCGTATAAATGTCGCCTAGGAGATCGAATACTATAGTTTGACCGTCAGACGAGACGTCCAGCGACATCCACGTGCCTTCGTCGGTTGTGAATTCGACTTTAGAGTCGGTTTTTAATGGCAATTCTTCGACTCTTCTCCTGTTGCTGTCCTGCCCCTCCTGCGGAAGATCCTGTAGATCATCAATAGCTACGGACGAGTTTTGCTTTCCCTGCTGATTCTTTTGCTGAGTTACGGCAGGTGTTGCGATTAATCCCAGAACGATCAGCAGAAGACCTAGATAGCTTGTAAATCTTTTCCAAAACCTGTTGTGGTGTGACATGGATTTCCTCCGGAATTCAGGGCGCAGAGCCTTTCTAATTGCGGCGTATCAACAGACAACCCGCGGTCAGGACGAGTCCGTGACGAAGATCGAAAACGCAATCAAAATCTTACAGAGAGTTACCAGCCTTTTAGGAAGGATGGAAGCAGCATTCTATGGCAAGTCGCGTCCCAGGAACAAGAAATCTCTTTTCCTGACGTACGGTTCTGATCTTTCCTCGGATAACTGTGCTTTGTTGCGTTTAATCTTTGATCTTTATGGTCATTGAGAAATTCGTGATCCCGTCCTTTGTTGAAACGGAACCCTCATCTGCGGCATTTATTAACTCCTCGAAAAACTTCTCGGCGTCTGATTCCGCCGCTTGATGGGCGAGCCGCTGTTCTTCTGTCAAAACCAGCCTTTTGAAGAACGACCAGTCTGGGAGTTGCTCGATGGTTGATTGCCACAAAGAGGACTCCTCTTCATTAAGAGTCTCCCCATTCCATATCTTTATTCGAATGGCGAATAGCCGCAGCACCAGATTATGGTCATCACCTTTGAACGCAAGAAATCGGAAACGTGGCAATTCATCTGACCAGAAGATGCCGCCCAGCGGTAACGTGCAGTAGATTATTTCTGCATTTGAATCATACGATAAGCCGTTGATGGTTTGGACCGCGTCATCAGATAATGTTTTGAGTGTTTCGCATCCCATTATTAACCAATTTTTCCGCGGTATAGTCTACGTTCCGAGTGCACCCAACAGCTTTTCGTGAATCCCGCCGAAACCGCCGTTCGACATGATTACGACCACATCATCAGATTTCAAAAGAGGCTTAAGATGAGCGATGATTGTCTCCGCTCCGTCGATCTCAAAGGCAGGTTTGCCGCGTTTTGCGATTGCAGCGACCAGTTCTGTAGTGTTGAGCCGGATCGATTCGTCAATCCTGAACGCTTCGAAAATTGGCGCAATCACAATGTAATCCGCCGGATCAAAAGCGCTTTCGAAATCATGCTGGAATGCCTTGTTGCGCGAAGCCCACGATCGCGGCTCGTACACGGCAATAATTCGCTTGCCTACGTACTTTTGTTTAATGCCTTCCAGGGTTTCTTTTACCGCAGTTGGGTGATGAGCAAAATCGTCAATTACGGTGACGCCGTTAACAACACCACGGACTTCCATTCTGCGTTTCACGCTCTTGAACGTTTTCAGTCCTTCTGCGATGGCATCTGTCTTAACGCCTAGCGAATGGCAGACTGCTATCACGGCCAAACAGTTCCTCACGTTAAAGCGGCCGGCCAGCGGAGTCTTGAAATTCCCGAATTCTTTGCCGTCATGAATTGCAGTGAACGCCGTCCCATCAGGTGAGTACGTAATGTCCGCCGCTTGCCATCGCGCTTCGCTATCGGTAGCAAAACTTTCAACCGGGCAAAAGGCCGCTGATAACATCTCTGTTACATTCGGAGAATCACTTCCCGCAACAAGAGTCCCATTTGACGGAATCAAGTTTATGAATCGACGAAAGGCCAGTTTGATCGCATCAAGGCTCGGGTAAATATCAGTATGATCGTATTCGACGTTATTTAAGATGGCAGTGTCCGGCATGTAATGCATGAACTTCGGACCTTTATCAAAATAGGCCGTATCATACTCGTCACCTTCGATCACAAAATACTTTGAGTCGGTAACACGAAAGCTCGAACCAAAATTCTCAGCAACTCCTCCGATCAGAAACGAAGGATTCAAACCTGCGGTTTCCATCGTCCATGCCAGCAGCGAAGTTGTCGATGTCTTGCCGTGCGTTCCTGCAACAACGATAGAATGTTTCCCGCGTATGAAGTGCTCTTTTATGACCTGCGGCATTGAGACATAGTTGAGCTTTGCGTTCAACATATACTCAACTTCAGGGTTGCCTCGCGATTGTGCATTGCCGACAACTACAACGTCAGGCGAAGGCTGAAGATTCTCGGCGCGAAAAGGCGTTTCGACAGGTATGCCTAGTCGTTCCAGTTCCAGTGACATCGGTGGATAGACATTTTTATCAGAGCCCGTGACTCGATGACCCTGACTCTTCAGCATGCCTGCCAGGCTGGCCATGGCTGTGCCGCATATTCCGATCAAATGAAAATGAATCTGCTTCAAGATGGATTTCCTAATTGGTGTTATTCCGCCCTGGTGGGCGATTTCAAGCGCCCAGTATAACCGAGCCTCTTGCATAACGTAAATCGGTCGTGATGGATGAAATATATAGCCATAGACGGACATTTACCTGGAATTGGTTAGCGTCCCGACTTCTTTTTGCATCATCTTTGCATAATAATAGTTTTATTATTTGAGTAGTTTATGAGCATCAAAATAAAAGCTACCGCGAAAAATCGAATGATCGATCATTCTCTGCGCGAATCGCCTCAAGAATGTTGTGGAGTTCTGGGCGGACACGGTGGAGTTATTTGTACGGTTTATCCCTTGCGGAATGTTGCCCTTACCCCTGAAACAAAATACGAAGCAGCGCCGGAAGACCTTTTCCAGGCTTCTCGATTAATGCGAGAGAAGGGAGAAGACCTTATTGGTGTTTACCACTCTCATCCGCGCAGCGAGGCTTTTCCATCCCCGACGGATGTGCAACTGGCGTTCTATCCCGACGCGGTTTATTTCATTGTTTCATTGGCTTCAGACAGAACTATTGTGAACGCTTTTCGTATTTGTGATGGGGTGACTAGCGCAGTAGAATATGAGACAGTAACAGAGCAAAGCGCCCAGATGTTATAGCAGTGTTTGGGTTTGTGCCGATAAGCATGGTGGTTGGCTGATATGTCGAAAAAGAAATACGATACAAATCCGCTGGATCACGACGTCAAAAAGGTTGCAGATCGCACAATGGCTGCGGTCGATGAAGAAAGCACTACCGCGGAATTGCCAAAGTCGGACGCACACCAGAATTCCGAATCCGCCACGGAAGCGGAAACGAATGCCCTGAACGCGCCAGCAGGTCCTCCGCGAGTGACAAGCTCTCCTGGCTTCGGGCAGCAGACTCGAGCGGCAAATCCAATGACAAACGCGGACTTGCATACACCGGGAACGGGACCAGCCTATCTTCCCCCCTACAGCGGTCCGGTGTCGTCCAGTTATCAGCCGAATCAGAGGAGCGCGGGTGTACCACCTCCGTATCAGGCTGCGCCTCCGCAGCCAAACTACAGTCCGCAGTATCCTCCGCCTTATGCGCCAGTTTCACCGGCGGGGTATGCTCAATCGCCGTACAGACAGCCGTTCGTTAATCGAGGATTGGGAATCGATCCGAACATTGAGGGTGCGCTGGGTTATACTCCATATCTTGGCTGGATAATGGGGATTTTGATTTTAGTCAAAGAGCCAAAGACGAACATGTTCGCGCGCTTTCACGCATTCCAATCGCTGCTGTTGCATGGAGGTATGTTCGTTCTTGGGCTTATATTCAGCGTTCTAACCCAGGCATTTGCCAGAATACCCTATGCCTCAATTCCATTCTTTGCTCTGTTGGCTATCATAAAAGTGCTGGCATTCGTCGGATTCATCTTCCTTGGAATAATGACTTTTCAAATGAAGACCATAAAGATTCCCTACGTCTCTGATCTGGTTGAAAAGTACAACGTCTGAGTGCTCCAGCGCCTGCGGTATCACTGATAAAAAGCTGGCACCTATTCTTTCCTTCGCATCATAGCTACAATCACGAACTATGGCGTACACGAAGTATTCAAGATGGGTCGGACTCGATCTGGACAGCCTCAATCTGGAAGAGTTAATGAACAAACTCACCGACTTCCTGCTCCAGAGCGGATTTCAGGGGTTTTATTCGCGCTACTATGGTGAAGATGATCGAACGCTGGATGCTCTGCGCGAGGCTATCAGGCAAGCGTTCCTTCAGGGCGAGTTCCTCAGCGAAGAAGAACTGGACGCACTTCGCGATGAAAGCGGTGAAATCCGCGACGAAGTTCTGGACGAGCTCGTCGACCGCCTGATCCAGCGAATGATCGAAGAAGGCTACATCAACATTCAAGGTGGCCAGGATGGCGAGCCCAGCATCGACGAGCCATTCGACAAATCGAAAGGTGCTCCGTTATCAGGTGAAGGAAAGGTTGAGGATTACAAACGTCCGGACATCAAGTTCGAGCTGACGCAGAAGGGGTTAGACTTTCTCGGTTATAAGACGTTAAAGGGTTTACTGGGATCATTCGGTCGCGCGAATTTTGGTCGCCACGATACGAATTATCTTGCCACGGGCGTTGAGGCAAGCCAGGCTTCGAAGCAATACGAATTCGGTGATACTTTGAACCTTGATGTCAACGCCACTCTTATGTCGGCGATCGCTCGCGAGGGACTCGGACTACCGTTGAATCTCGATTACAAAGACTTGATGGTCCACCAGTCAGAGTATCAAAGCTCTTGCGCGACCGTTCTGATGCTGGATTGCTCGCACTCGATGATTCTGTACGGAGAGGACCGCTTTACGCCGGCAAAGAAAGTTGCGCTGGCGCTTTCGCATTTGATTCGCACGCAATATCCGGGCGATTCCCTCAAGCTGGTTTTGTTTCACGATTCAGCCGAAGAACTACCATTAAGCCAGCTGGCGCGCGTTCAGGTTGGGCCGTATCACACAAACACGCGCGAGGGGTTAAAGCTTTCGCGTCGATTGCTTCAGGCTCAGCGCAAGGATATGCGACAGATCATTATGATCACCGACGGGAAACCGTCGGCGATGACGCTGGATGACGGCCGCATTTACAAGAATCCGTTCGGACTGGATCCGCGAATAATTGACGAGACTTTCAAGGAAGTTGCCGCCTGCCGGAAATCCGGAATACTCGTCAACACGTTTATGCTCGCGGACGATTATTACCTGGTCGATTTCGTGAAGAAGGTCACAGAGATTTGTCGCGGAAAGGCGTATTTCACCAGCACGATAAACCTGGGCCAATACATACTGATGGATTATATGAAGCGCAAGACAGAAAAGGTGAATTGACTGACCAGGATGGATTAACCACAGAGACACAGAGCAAAATTTAATCTCTGTGCCTCTGTGGTGAAAAACATTTCGCCTGTTCCATGTTGTTTGCAGTGATTTCGTGTTCAAACTTTGACCAAAAGTCTGCATCTTATATACTCCATTCCTCTCGTCATTTTTGAATAACTCGTGAGGTTACCTTGCAAAAAGTCTTTCGATTACTCACTGCAATGGCTCTCGGTTTGTCCGTTCTTGTCTCCAGCGGTCACTTGTTCGGCCAATCCGCTGGTGGTTCGTCGGTCAAACTGAATGTAGTTGAACATAAATTCAAAAACGGTCTGCGGCTCTTGATGGTCGAGCGCCATGACACTCCTGTCATATCTTCACATATCGTTTTCAACGTCGGCTCCGTCGACGAGCGCCCGGGTCTGACCGGGACATCGCACATCCTTGGGCACATGATGTTCAAAGGCACTACGACCATCCAGACCACGAATTACGAGGCAGAGATCCCGCTGATGCAGGAGATGGATGGCATTTATGCGCAGATAAGAGTACTGCTGGACAAACGGACCAATAGCACTTTTACCGAAGCCGACGCTGCAAAGGTCAAAGAACTTCGTGCGCAGATCGACGCCTTGCAGGAACAGGAAAAGAAATACACCGTTCAGAATGACCTGGATGTGATAACTGCCAAGCGTGGGTTTAACGGACTGAACGCTTCGACAGGAAATGATACGACGCAGTACGTTGAGACTTTTCCATCCAATCAATTGGAGGTCTGGGCCTATTTTGAATCAGAGCGCATCCATCACCCAGTCTTTCGCGAGTTTTATTCAGAAAAAGATGTGGTAATGGAAGAACGCCGCCTGTCGACCGATAATGTGCCTCAGGGTCGACTGCAAGAGGCTTTTGAAGCAACAGCATTCACCGCGCATCCTTATCACGAGCCAGTTGTCGGCTGGATGACCGATCTGGATACTGTGACGCGGCAGCAGGTGGCCGATTATTTCAAGACTTATTATGCACCTAACAATACGACGATAGTTCTGGTCGGCGATCTTAATCCTGACGAAGTTATTAAACTTATCGAGAAATATTTCGGATCAATTCCGTCGCAGACTCCGCCTGAAGGCGTTCACGTTGTAGAACCAGAACAGCATGGCGAACGTCGAGTCACAGTGAAATTCGATGCCAGTCCCAGCCTTTTGATAGGGTGGCATGTCCCGAACGTTCTTCATCCGGATGGGGCAACGCTCAGCGTAATCAGCTCGATTCTCACCAGCGGACGAACCGGTCGGCTGTTTAAAGGTTTAGTGCTGGATCAGCAGATTGCCTCAAACGTCGCAAGCAATTACGGAACAACAAAGTACCCGACGATGTTCCGCCTTTCCGGTGCGCCGCGAAACCAGAAGTCCTTGGAAGATCTCGAAAAAGCTCTGTTGGCTGAGATCGACAAGCTGAAAAAAGAACCGATCTCTGACGAGGAACTGCAAAAGGTTCGCAATCAGATCGACGCCAATTTCGCCCGAGGTCTTGAAAGCAATGCGGGTCTGGCCAGCGCTCTTGGCACCAGTGCCGTTGTTCTAGGCGACTGGCATCAAATACTGACGCTGAACGAACGCCGCAGAGCAGTCACTGCCGCCGACATTCAACGAGTGGCGCAGAAATATTTTACGACAGATAATTTGACTGTGGCATACCTTGTCAGAGAGTCAAATGGGCCTGCCAGACAAAATCGACGCGGCAATCCGGGACAGGGAATGGAGAAGAGCAAGTGAGAATATATAAATCATTATTGATATGCGCATTAATACTTTTGATCTTTGCTGCCGCAGTCGTAATGCCGCAGACCGGAAAGCAAGGATCTGACGCAAAAAAGAAATCGCTCGGCGAGGCTATTATTGAGAAGTTGCCTACGCCTCCGCTGCGCTGGTCGCCACCCGAAGTCGGCAAAGATGTTCAGCGAAAGACGCTGCCGAATGGAATAACTCTCTACCTCAAAGAAGACCACAGTCTGCCGCTGATAAATGTCGCCGGCAGATTCAGAGGCGGGCAGTTGTACGAGAGCCCTTCGCAGGAAGGTCTGGCTGGTTTGACTGCAACTTTGATGCGCACAGGTGGTACCAAAGAGATGCCTGCGCAAAAAGTCGACGAGTCTCTCGACTACATCTCTGCAAACATAGCGTCTTCCGCAGATCAGGAAACTCTCAGCATGGTCATGAATGCGACCTCAAAAGATTTTGGCGAAGCTCTTAAAATTTACGCCGACATCATTATGAATCCCGCGTTTCCCGATGACCGGCTGAATTTTGAAAAAGAGCAGATAAAGCAGGGAATCATTCGGCGAAATGATAACCCAACTCGTGTCGCCGCTCGTGAATTTACCAGGCTGATCTATGGAGAGCATCCCTACGGTCGAGATGCGGATTGGCAAAAGATCAAAACCCTGAAACGCGAAGACGTTGTCGCCTGGCACGACAAATACTATGTTCCAAACAATGCGTGGTTCGGAATAACTGGCGATTTCAATACTGATGAACTGATTGCTAACCTCGAAAAGGCCTTTGCCGGATGGGAGAAGAAACCGTTCGCCTTGCCGGTACCTCCGAAAGTCCAGACCGGCGCAAAACCCGGCATATACGTGGTGAATAAAGCTGGCAACCAATCAGCAATCGATTTTGGCCATCTCGGAGTAGATCGCAACAATCCTGATATATATGCCATCGCAGTGATGAACTATATTCTGGGCGGTGGTGGGTTCGCGTCTCACTATACACAGGAAGTGCGCGATAAGGCCGGGTTGGCCTACACGGTAAACAGTCAATTCGATACGTCGAGCCTGGAAGCCGGAGCATTCACGTCAGTTGTTCAGACCAAAACAGAAACGACGTATCAAGCTCTTGCATTGATGCTGAAACTGATCAATCAAATGCGCACGGAACCGTTATCTGAAGAAGAGTTTCAGAGCGCAAAGCAGTCCATTATGAGCGGCTATGTCCGCACATTCGGATCATTGGCAGGAACGGTCAATCTGCTGATGAATCTGGAAGTGATCGGACGAGATCCAAATTATTACAAGAACTATTTAACTAATATAAACAAAGTCACAAAGGCAGATGTCGAGCGAGTGGCGAAGACATATCTGAAGCCGGACCAACTTGTTTTCGTGGTCGTGGGCAACTCGGCCGCTTTCAACGATCAATTGAAAGCGATTGCTGAGGTCCAGTCGCTGGAATTAAGACCGTTCGTTGACTAGTCTAGTACTTTGTATGGTCCAGCTTTTGGAGTGCGGTGACCTGTCACCGCTTTGGCAGTCCGCTTTGAACGTGATCGTTTAATCGAACGTGTGCGGTAATAATCAGACTACCAGAGCGCCGGGTCGGCGTACTCCAAAAGCTGCACTGAAATCTCAATGAACAAAGAAGAGCAGCGACTGAAAGAGACGCGAGAGCGCCAGTCCAATTGGAAGCGCTGGGGCCCCTATATTTCTGAACGTCAATGGGGCACCGTTCGCGAAGATTATTCCGCCGACGGATCAGCCTGGGATTACTTTCCTCACGATCACGCCAGATCGCGAGTCTACCGCTGGGGCGAAGACGGCATTGCAGGAATCTGCGATCGTCATCAGCTTATCTGTTTTGCGATTGCGCTCTGGAATGGCAAAGATCCTATTCTGAAAGAGCGGATGTTTGGCCTTTCCGGCAACGAGGGAAATCACGGCGAAGACGTCAAAGAGTATTACTACTACCTTGATTCCACGCCGACACATTCCTACATGAAGTTTCTTTATAAATATCCTCAATCGGAATATCCATATGCGCATTTGGTTGCGGAAACACGAAGTCGAGGCCACAAAGATCCTGAATATGAATTAGTCGACACCGGCATTTTTGATCAAAACAGATACTTCGATGTTTTTGTCGAGTATGCGAAAGCCACGTGCGAAGATATCCTGATAAAGATCACCTGTTACAACCGCGGCCCGGAACAGGCCGAGTTACATTTGCTTCCAACCGCATGGTTTCGAAATACATGGTATTGGGGGGTTGATGATCGAAAGCCTCGCCTGCGTAAAGATGATCCCATCGGCAATGCCAGCGTAATCAGGCTTCGGCACGAATATTATGATTTGCGATGGTTACTTTGCGACGGCTCTCCGCAACTGCTCTTTACCGAAAACGAGACGAATAACGAACGAATCTTTAACGCAGAAAACGAAACGCCGTATGTTAAGGACGGAATCAACAACTATATCGTCAATGGCAAAACCGAAGCGGTCAATCCCGATCTGCTGGGGACAAAGGGTAGTGCTTACTATCGCCTGGTAATAGAACCCGGACAATCGCAAACAATAAAGCTGCGCCTCACAGACAAACCCAGCGCCGATCCGTTCGGAGCGGAATTCGACGACATCTTCTCCAAACGACTTCGCGAAGCCGACGAGTTTTATAACGGATTTGCAAGCGCTGATGTCTCTAATGATGCACGGGCAGTCCAGCGTCAGGCCTTTGCCGGAATGCTGTGGACCAAACAGTTCTATCATTACTACGTTAGACGCTGGCTCGTAGGTGATCCTGGCATGCCGCCGCCGCCGAGACAACGGCTAAACGGAAGAAATCACGAATGGACTCATCTCTACAACGAAGATGTCATCTCAATGCCCGACAAGTGGGAGTTTCCCTGGTATGCCTCGTGGGATCTGGCCTTTCATTGCGTCAATCTTTCAGTAATCGATCCCGATTTCGCCAAAGAGCAATTAATACTGCTGCTGCGCGAATGGTACATGCATCCGAATGGGCAGCTTCCCGCCTATGAATGGAATTTCAGCGATGTAAATCCTCCCGTGCATGCGTGGGCGGCATGGCGCGTCTATAAAATTGAGCAGAAACATCACGGGCGCACCGATCGCCGATTTTTAGAGCGCGTATTTCATAAACTTCTGCTCAATTTCACCTGGTGGGTAAATCGAAAGGACGCCGAAGGAAACAACATATTCGAAGGAGGATTTCTCGGGCTCGACAATATAGGTGTCTTTGATCGCAGCGCCACATTGCCAACCGGAGGTTTCATCGAACAATCCGATGGCACAAGCTGGATGGGTATGTACTGTCTGACGATGATGACAATAGCATTCGAACTGGCTCGCGACGACAATGCCTATGAAGATGTTGCGTCAAAATTCTTCGAGCATTTTGTTTACATAGCGCGTGCGATGAACGACCGCGGACGTCCGGGACTGGATCTATGGGATGAAAAGGACGGTTTTTATTACGATGTCCTTCATCTGCCAGATGGAAAACGTTTCCCATTGAAAATAAGGTCGCTGGTCGGCCTTATTCCGTTGTTCGCGGTTGACAGCATTACCTCAAAGGTGATTGACCGCCTCCCGGGGTTCAAACGTCGCATGCAGTGGTTCATCGACAATCGGCCGGACTTCGAAAATCATATTGATACCACATCTGATGACGGAGAGATCAGAAGGCTTCTGACGCTGGTGAATCCGGATCGAATTAAACGAGTGCTGAAAGTAATGCTGGACGAAAATGAATTTCTCTCACCTTATGGGATCAGAGCGCTTTCAAGATATCACAAGGACCATCCTTACACGTTGCGCGTTGATGGAACTGAGCATAGAGTCGAATACGAACCAGGAGAATCGAGCACGGGATTGTTTGGCGGCAATTCCAACTGGAGAGGACCGGTCTGGTTTCCGATGAACTTTCTGATCATTGAATCGCTGCAAAAATACTATCACTATTACGGTAACAATCTTAAAGTTGAATGCCCGACCGGTTCCGGAAACAAGATGAATCTATGGGAAGTTGCGGCGGAGATTGGTCGGCGATTGGAAAGAATTTTCATTCGAGACGAAGACGGTCGTCGCGCTGTTTTTGGCGGGCAGGAAAAGTTTCAAATCGATCCTTATTGGCGAGACCTTCTGCTCTTCCACGAGTATTTTAATGGTGATAACGGAGCAGGCCTCGGCGCCAGCCACCAAACCGGATGGACTGGTTTGGTTGCAAAGCTGATCCATCAGGTAGGCTCTTAACTTTGATAACACGCACTTACAGCCAGTCTGGTCTCCAGGCAAGGCCAAACGGGTAATGAACTAAAGTTCTGATTTGTGTTCCTGCGCGAATTTAAGAAGTGAGCGGCTGCCGCGCAGTTCCAGCTTCTGGCATATATTTGTCCGGTGGTTATCTACTGTTCTCGGATGGATGCAGAGGATGTCGGCGATCTCTTTGCTTGTTTTATAATCCGCAACCATTTTTAAGATGCGCCTTTCGGTCGGAGTCAGATCTTTGATGCCGGGAGTCTTTTCCACCAGAGAGGTCGCGCGCGTGCTGCGATCTAACAGAAACTCAGAAAGAATCGGACTGATGAACGGCTTGCCGGCGGCGACGGCCTTGATTGCGCCGACAACTTCAGTAACGGCGCTGTCCTTCAAAACGTAACCTTTGATACCCAGATCCATGGCGGCGTTGAACATATCTTCATCTTTATGCATTGTCAGAAAAATCACATTGACGGTCAGCCGCTGCTGTTGAATGCGGCGAACAACTTCGAAACCATTTGCTCCCGGCATATTCACATCCAGAACCGCAACATCCGGTCTGGATAGTTTGATTTTTTCCAGCGTCGATTCACCATCATCGGCTTCGTCGATCACTTTAAGCGCGGGGTCGCCTTCGATGACGGCGCGTAAACCGCGGCGAAAAATCGGATGATCGTCGGCGATAATGATTCGTATTTCGTCCTTCATCGGTTGCCGCTCTGCAATGGGATTACCAGGGAGATCTTCGCTCCTTGTCCATGCTCAGATTGCATTGTAACAACTCCGCCAAGCATCCGCGCGCGCTCCTTCATTCCCGTTAAGCCAAATCCTCGTCTTCCAGAGCGGGCGCTTGCCACGACTTCGCGGCTGAACCCCTGACCGTTGTCCTGGATCGCAAGAACCAATTCGCCGGGGGTTTTCTTTAAACTAATTTTAGCCGCAGTTGCTTTCGAATGTTTGACGATGTTGTTGATCGCCTCCTGAACAATACGGTATAGACTGATCTGCAATTCGGGCGATAACAAATCATCGATGCCACCGTCAATCTCAGTTGTAAATTCAATGCCCGATGACAATGCGATCCTGTTTACCATTGCCTTCAAGACCCTGGTGAGCCCAATGTCATCCAGCTGGTACGGTCGCAGGTTATGAGAGATTTCCCGGACTTCTTCAATCGATTGAGACGCGGTCGTTGAAATCTCGGTCAATTGATCTTTTAACCCAGCATCTCCCTCTGCCTTAGTCAACGCCAGCAACGCCCAATTCTTGATCACCAGCAGGTTTTGACCCAGGCTGTCGTGCAGTTCGGCCGCAATTCGCTTGCGTTCACCTTCCTGCGATTCGATCAACTGTCGCGAGAAAGCAGCCTGCGCCGCATGCTGCCGCTGGAGTTGTGAAACTCTTCGTTTATATGTCAGCGCAATGATCCCCATTACTGCTAAAGAACTTATTGCGATGAACGTCCAAGTTCTCCAAAATGGCGGGATGACGCTGATGTGAATTCTCGCTCCTGTTTCATTCCAGACACCGTCGCTGTTTGCTGCTTTAACAACGAAATCATATTCTCCCGGCGGCAAATGCGAGAAATAAACCGTTCGCCGCGGTCCCACATCATTCCAGTCGTTGTCCAGACCTTCCAGCTTGTACTTAAATCTTATTTGATCCGACTTAACCAAACTCAACGCGGTATACGTTATTTCCAGATTGCCTTTTGTCGGTGGAACTTGAATGGCTTGCGCCATCGACAGCGGCACGTGCTCGAGCGCGGAGCTTTCAATCAAAACTGGCGGCGCTTTTGAATTGACGGGAACAGCTTTCGGATCGATGACTGCTATTCCGCCCTGAGTTGGAAACCACAGTTTTCCATCGGGCATTTTCATTCCGGCCGGCTGTCGTCCGCCATTGCATTCTATGTTCAGCAATCCATCTTCTTTTCCAAAGTAGACAGAAGAGAATGCTTTGATTTTCCCATCGGCGAAATCATTGAGCTCCTGTTTTCTTGTTCTGTATATACCCCGATTACAACTTATCCAGAAATTTCCCTGGTCATCTTCCAGAATTTGGAAAACACCGTTGTTGTATAGACCATCTTCTGTTGTGTAGCGCGTGAATTTTCCATCTTTAAGTCGGGTCAATCCCGCGTCGTATGTCCCTATCCAGAACGTCCCATCGCTGTCTTCATAGAGCGACCGAACTCTGTTGCCGGCAAGCCCATCCTTTTCTGTGTACGAGATAAACTTCTCGCCGCTCATCCGCGCGATTCCGCCGTATGTTGCCAGCCACAGGTTGCCGTTTTTATCTTCATAAATCGATTTGATGTCGTTGTCGGGCAGGCCATCATTGGTAGTGAATATGCGTATCGCGCCGTCTTTGTATTTGACTAAACCTTTATCTGTTCCGAACCATAACGTGTTGGCGTGATCTTCGATGATGGCCCAAACGTTATAGGTATTAGGGGTAAAACCGAAAAGAGTGTTCAGCAGCGTGAATTTGCCGTTCTGAAAATAGCTCAGCCCGCCAACTGAACCGACCCACAATCGACCTTCGTGATCCTCAAGCAGAGACATCACCCCGTAATATCTCAACCCGTTTTTCTCTCCATAGCTGATGAATCTGCCGTTGCTCAATTTATTAAGTCCGTCGGCGCCCGCCCAAACTGTGCCTTCGTGATCTCTGTAGATCGGATAAACATTATCGCCGGCCAAACCATCCTGAATCGTATACATCGTGATAGCGTGGTGGTTCAGTCTGTTTAGTCCTCTGTTGGTTGAGCCGAACCACAGACCGCCCTCATTATCCTGGCAAATTGACAGGATGGAATTATCATTAGGGCCTTGCAGCGGAACTATCGTGGTGAAATGCCCGTTTTGAAAAACGCTGAGGCTCCCTTGAAACGATCCGACCCATAGATTTCCCTGCTGGTCCTCGAATAAAGAGGTTATGTAGGGTCCTGGTAGTCCGTCATCTCTTGTATAGGTAGTTAATGTTCCGTCCTTAAATCTGCGCAACTTGCCGTGAAACGTCCCAATCCACAGCGCGCCGTTATTATCCTCGAACAGGATAACCGGAGAATCACCCGGCTCAGTGTCTGAAACCGGAAAGTCGATTTCCCGGCCGTCTTTTTTCATGCGGATTGTCGATCTATCGTAATACCAGACTGTTCCTGACTTTCCGAGATAAGCGAAACTGTCGGGCGATCGATCCTTCAGCGGATCATTCAGGACAAATCTATCGCCATCCAGATATGCTGTTCCGCCGCTTGTTTGAACTATCAGGCGACCATCAGGCAGCTCACGAATTGCCAGAACGGAGTCCGCCGGTAACCCTGATTCTGTTCGGTAAGTAGTGAAACCGCCGTTCTTGTACTTTATTAATCCGCCGTCTTCGGTTCCGATCCACAACCTGTTCTGGTGATCTTCAAATAAACAAGCCAGGCGATTACTGGATATCCCTTTAGTATTGGCTGTATTGAACGTGACGAATCGCAATCCATCAAAACGCACCAGTCCATCCTGTGTTCCGAACCACAAATAGCCATCGTGTGTTTGCAGAATGGTTTTGACGCTGTTTTGAGGCAGTCCATTGTCGGTAGTCCAGGAGTTAACGCTGTACTGCGCGGACGCCGAGGTTTTAACAATCAGCAGTAATAGAAACAGAACCGAAATTTCAAATGTCACTGCCTGCGCCATTCGGAGCAGGTGGCGACAAACTGTTGAATACTGCATTACCAACTATTTCCAGACTGCGCGAAAGATGCCCCCCACAAACAAGACGGCAGTATAGAAACAGGCAGAAAACCTGTCAAATAACCAAATTTTCGCCCGTGGCGCAGGACCCGCACGGTTATCTAACTCTATTCAAATCGATGGTTCTGTTTTATGATTGCGCAGCATGAGTGAATCAAAGGACGGCAGAGAAGATATAAAAAACATGGTTCGGCAGGAATTGACCGCCGCCCTCGGATCCCAGACTGGTTCGTCGACCTCTGCACCAAAAACCAGGATCATCGATATAGCGCCGAAAGAGAACGCCGCCCTTGCGCCGTCGCAAGCGATAATTGACGAATCGATAAAGACAGTAATTACCGAAGACGACTTGCGCCATGTCGCCGACGGAGCCCAGATCCGAATTGCGCCCAATGCGCTGGTTACACCGCTCGCTCGGGATATGGCAGATCAGCGCGGCATCAAATTCGAGAAGAGCCGCAAACACAGACCGCAATCGCAGCGTCCGGTTGCGATTGGCTCAGACCACGGCGGTTTTGAAATGAAAGAGCAACTAAAGCGGTTTCTGGAAGAGCTTGGCTACGCCTACAACGATTTCGGTACCTATAGCAACACAGCCGTGGATTATCCGGATTTTGCGCACAGCGTTGCTCGCGCGATTGCCGGCGGGCAATATGGTCGCGGCATCATTATCGATGGCGCGGGTATCGGTTCCTGCATGACCGCCAACAAAGTTCCCGGTATACGAGCCGCGATGTGTTACGACAAAGCAACCGCGAAGAACAGTCGCGAACACAACGATGCCAACGTATTAACCCTGGGCGGAAAGATGATCGATGACGCGACAATGCGCGATATCGTTCGAACATTCCTGGAAACAGACTGCACCGAGGAGCGCCACAAAGCCAGAGTCGCCAAAATTGACCTGATTGAGCGTCAATATCTACGCTAACAAATCACTTGTACCAATACTTCGTTTTTTCCGCCCAGGTACTCTTTGGATAATTCTTATGAAGCAGGTCGAACGCCTGTTTCGAAAATTTACCGGTACTGTCATTGGTGCAACCGTACCTGGTGGCCCTCACGGCCAAATAAAGCGCTTCGGGCACGCGCGGATCGTCCCCTTTCTCGTTCGCCCAGTTGACCACTTGCATGCACAGATAATTCGGAGCAGTGTCCAGGGCAAGCAGCCTCTTGTGCTCGGTCGCAGCCGCTGACTTTTGCGGTGCCGTTAAGAATTCGCTGCCATCCACAGTTTTCACAAACGATTCCTTATTCTTTTTCGCAGTATCACTTTTCGGAACCGGCTGGTTCAGCGCGCACCACCAGTTATCACGAAAATTGTCAATCTCGGCCAACGCTGTTTCACGTTCGACGCCAGAGTTGACTATGGGTCTTGTGCCAGGAATCTTGAGAATAGAATAGAGAGCTGCATACCTTCTTGCTTCAGGCGAGCTCGCCGCCTCATAGTCCGCAAGCAGGTCCTTCATCTCTGGAGCAAGTTGCGCGAGCTCGGGCGCAATCGCCTGCGCTATATCGTCTTTGTCCAGCAATATCGCCCTGACCCAGACCGCCATGGAAAGCTGCCGACGTAGATTCGATGGCAACACCTTACTCTCAGCAGCGTCTTTCAAAACGCTCAGCGGGAATCTCTCGTTCAACACGGTTGCGGCATCGTCGTCAAACATCGCCAGTTTCAGCTTTGCGGCTAGCGCCTTGTTGTAGTCGGCATCCGCTCCCACCTCGTCGGGTATTTCCCGCCCGTCATCGTTTATCGAAAGAGCTGAAGCATTGCGCTGCGCGTATTTAAGAAAATCGTCGAGGCCGCTTGCCACCCTCATCCGCAGCGAAAGAAATTGGTTGCGAGCAGAAGCCGGCAGAGTATTTTTTCCAGCCGCCAGCAATCCGTCTAGCTCTGTCCGCGCCGGAACCTTCTTGCCTGATTCAATCATCAAGCGCAGTCGGTGATATTCCACCGTGGGATACGCTGGTGATGACGGCTTTACTTTCGCAACGGCGTCAATCAAATTCGAGGCTTTCGGGTTTGTAACATCGATCTTCGAAATCGCGGCAGCCAGCCAGGGTAGTGAGGAGGTCTGCTCGTATTTCTTCAATGAATAATCAAGGGCCGCGCTGTCCTGGACCTGAAACACCAGCACCCAATCGGTCAAATCATCCTGTCGGCCTATGGTTGGTAATTGATCGAACTTTCGCTCGTCCTGATCATCGTGAGCATTGTTGCTTATCAGGTCCGTATAGTCCCACAGGTTCTGGTAAAAGGTCTGCCCCGAGTTTTTCTGCAGAACAGCCTGCGCCAGCTCGTGAATTCTGGTTTCAGGATCCAGGCGAAATCGAATGTAGCCCATCAAACGGTTAGCTGCCGGATAAACAGTGCTCTCGTTTCTATCGCTGAGGACTTTTTGTAGTCGATCCTTTGCCTGCTGCAACACTGCCGTGTCGACCTTGTTCTCTGTTCCCGTGAGCGTTGCCTTTCGCACAAGGCACCTCACTGCAAGATAGGGTGCAATGACTTTCCAGGGCGACGAATTATCAGTTCCTATTTGCGTGAAGCGTTTTTCAGCCTCGTCAAAATTTCCGGCATAAAAGTTTGCGGCCGCTATTTGATAGTTTCTTTCGGCGCGCACCTGGGCCGGAGCATTGGCGGCTTCATCGATAGGAATTGCCGGACCGCCTGAGCAGTTTTTGAAAACGGTATCCTGTCCGTAGACCCAATCCTTTAATTGATCGTTATTGCCATTGAATTGCCGGGTTAATCTGTCCAGCGTCGTTACAGCAGATCGGAACGCGTCTTCATGGCAGTTCAAGAAGGTCAGATAGTAGTCTTTATTGGTTATATTCTTCGTCGCATCGATCTGAATCGGGAGTGCGTCTGTGGGCTTTGCCGCCTCTGGAAGTTTTGCGCGCGCATCCAGCCACGCTTTCACCCAAGCAGAGGAGTCAACATCGCCGCTGGACAATCGATCGTGCCAGACGGACAAAGCGGCCTTTTGCTCCTGCTGGTCAAGGCTTATCCCGATCATGTAGCGATAAGCGATTGTCAGATACGATCTTGCATAACCAGGGCGGAGAACACCCAAATCACCAGCCGCGAACTTTTCCAACGGAAAATCGGGATGAACGCTGAACGTGAATATTGCTCCATCAAAAAACGGTCCACAGCCAAATTGCGTGCTCGGATGTGAGAGCAATATCGCGATGATAAAAACCATCATTAATGGTTTGCGAATTCTTCGAATCATATTCTGATCCTCCTCGCGCTCTTTATTACTCAGCGCGTTCCGATGCCGGATTGGTAGCGCTCGTCGGTGAGTTTATTAACGGCCTTTTGCACGGAGTTAGGATTCCAAGCATGCGGATTGAAAATATAAATGCGTAGTCCAGGCGGCAGACCTTCAACTGGTTCGTCGCTGGAAACTCCTATGCTGTTGCGACAGATATTCAAAGTAAAATCCTGACCCGTTCGAAGGCGCATTCGGACCTGGTTATCGTCGACGCCCATTCGAAACAGCATCGGTACTGCATCATCAATCTGTAAATCGCGAATCCACGTGTCCGATATACACCAGGACGCCAGCGCGGTAATGGTCAACTCAACATTATTCGGCCAATCTCGTCGCAGATCATTTATAAGAGCTCGATAAAAGTCTCGTTCCGACTGTTTAGCATCGAAATCTATCTGGACTGCGGCAATATTATTTTTGTGGGCGATCTTTGTTATTTCGGCGGATACCTTCGCCTGTTGTGCCGGAGACAGCGAGGGTGCGAAATAGCGATCGGACTCGATTCTGACGACGGCTATCAAATGCGCATCTTTAGGCAGCTTCAACGGCTGAAATCTTGGACGCACAACCAGATTGTCGCCTTGCAGGTGCAGCTCGCTTGCCAGGTAAGCAATACCAAATTGATTACTGTCTAAAAAGCTCAGATCGTCGGGACGTTCCCAGGACCAAAGAACGATTCTAGGTATCTCAGGTCCGACTGTAGTTTTCGAAGTTGTGATTTTGCCGCTGACAAACAGGATTCCAGCCAGTAGAAAGCATAGACTTCCAGTCAAGGCCCACAGCCTGAATCGCTTTGCAGACATTATTCTAGCTCTGAATATATCCACGCAATTTTAAAATCAAAAGGGACTCGTAATCATAATGAAAAAGATTTTTGCTCAGCCATGGTATCGTCCGGACTGTGCTATTATGCGCCAGTTTGGGCAAAACCAAAACTTCCCTAGCCTGTATAATCTATCTCAGCTTTCTTGGGTCTTTCAGGGGTTACCCGGCAATTGCCTGGTAACTCTCGTTTTGCAGACTTGAACACTAAAAGGGGAAAACCATGACTCGAAACCGAATGTTGGTAGTGGTTGTCGTCGTGTTTGTCAGCTTGGCCAGCTTTCTTGCCGGTATGCATTTCGCTCCGGGGTCTTCTGTTCAGGCTCAGAGATCGTTGCAAATGTATAAAGTGATGAAACTCGACGCTGCGACGACACCGCTCATTCTTGCTGACCAGATGAACGATTACGCACAGGTTGGTTACCGTTTTCGTGATTCCCACGAAGGGCTGATCATAATGGAATACGCAGGCAAGTGATTTTAGGCAAAATAAGCTATACTTTCCGGCGTCAAACCAATAGCAAAGGCATTTTGAAGATAACAGATGAGCGCAGATTCTAATCTCGATCAACTGGTCGAGCAGATAACCGACCATATCATTGCACGTTTAAGTCAGAATGGTGGCAGCCAATACCCCTATGTGGGTTGTGCGACCGACGTTTGTTTGTCACGCTACCCTGATCAGATGCGCTCTGCCATCGCGGCGGGGGCGGCCAGGCTGGGATTCAATGTCCAGCATCCGATTAATGCTCGCGACATCGCCGCCTATATCGATCATACGATTCTGAAACCAGAAGCAAGCCGCGACGAAATACGGAAACTCTGTTCGGAAGCGCGGGAATATGGATTCGCTTCGGTCTGCATCAATCCGGCCTGGGTTCGCGAGGCGGCTGCCTATCTAAAAGGCTCTTCATCGCTGGTCTGCACGGTGGTCGGGTTTCCGCTCGGAGCGAATACAGCAGACGTTAAGGCTTATGAAACGCGCAGGGCAATCTTCGACGGAGCGCGAGAGATCGATATGGTAATCAACATCGGAGCTTTGAAGTCCGGCAATGACGAACTGGTTGAAGCTGATATTCGCGCCGTCGTTGAAGCATCACACGAATTCAGTTGCCTGGTTAAAGTAATCATCGAATGCGCTCTTCTGACTGACGAAGAAAAAGTTAAGGCCTGCATCCTGGCAAAAGCGGCAGGCGCGGATTTCGTCAAAACGTCGACCGGCTTCAGCAAGAGCGGTGCTACGGCGGAAGACGTAGCGTTGATGCGGCGAGCAGTCGGACCTGACATTGGAGTCAAGGCCGCCGGCGGCGTCCGCGATTACGAATCGGCAGAGGCTATGCTGAAAGCCGGCGCGTCGCGAATAGGCGCCAGTGTCGGCGTAAAGATCGTCCAGCAGGCTGCCAAGTAGCCGTCGATGAAGGATCACGTCAAATTCATAAGCACTTTCCTTCGTAAGCCCGTTGCAACTGGAGCAATCGCGCCCAGTTCGCGTTGGTTAGCGGAACTGATGACTGAAGACATGAAACTCAGCCAGGCAGAGACCGTGGTTGAGCTAGGTCCAGGAACGGGAGCATTCACAAAAGCAATTCAGGAAAAGATCAGACCCGATGCGCTGTTTCTGGCGATTGAACTAAATCCCCAATTTGCCGAAGAGCTGACCCTTCAGTTTCCAGATGTAAACATCATTAATGGCTCAGCTGAAAAGTTCGGCGAATACCTGCAACAATATGGTCGATCATCGGCTGACAGCGTTCTGTGCGGGCTGCCGTGGGCGGGGTTTTCGCAAGACCTGCAGGATCGACTGTTGTCGGCAATTCTGAAATCGTTACGGCCTGGCGGAAAATTCGCGACATTTGCTTACATACACGCCGCCTGGCTGCCTCCGGGTCGGAGATTTCGGCAGATGCTGGAATCTAACTTTTCTGAAGTCAGTATGACTCGTGTTGTGTGGCGAAATCTGCCGCCCGCATTTGTTTACCGGTGTACCCGATAGTCTTGCAGCTACCAGTGTTTGTTAATTTCCGTTAAAGATATGGTAAACGGGATAGACCGCGACGAGGATTGCCTCTTCGCCACTCAGTGCTTTTTGAACAACGGATTGAATGCCATCGGCATATTGCTCGATAAGGAGACGATCCCTATTCCAGTCAAAGGGTGTATCTGTGAGCAACACGTTTACATCATCAGGCAGGATGATGCCCGCATCCGACCGATATTTGCCCTGTGTTGAATAACGGTGCAACCACCAAAGGTGTATGTTAGTTCATCACCTAATTCTCTCAGTAGTCGGCTATAAATCGGGTCCGGCAGATCAGGAATAAACAATTCAACGCGTATCTTTTCGGATAGCGGCAACGAGTTTCTCCTTACGTTTAGCGAACGCCTTAACTCGCTTAATAGCCTCTTCACGGCTAATCTTCTCGCGTTCGGGGCGCTCTCTCTTGATTTGATGTTTCAGAGCTTTCATAGAATTCTCCAGACTCATTATGCAGGAACAGAAAATGTTATCGCAAGCCGATATTTTCAAAACTGATCACTGTCCGGCTTTTCCGATTATTCCGCTCTCCCGCTCGAATTCCAACCCATATGACCTACGGCCGACGGATTAGGCATGGGCTCCCATTTTGCTTGAGTAAATCACGGGGCGTGTTATCATTTTTGGCTGCCGGAGCCCGCTATTTTAACCAAGGTGAAGGCGTTTCCACCGAGAGGCATTGGGAGATGCAATCCGAAAGGGAGTTATATTGCAGCAAAAATTATATCAACTTAAGTACTCGAACTTTAGAAAGAACCCAACGCCAAACGGTCGCGCAAACCTGCCAAACATAGTGACTCCCGGTTACGCTTTTCGAGGAAAGCTGCGTGCAACAGTCCTAAAAGGCGTATACATGTTTGTTTCGCCGCACTCATGGTACAGCATCCAGCGGGGATTGATGATGTTGATGCTGCCGAAAAACCTGGTGAACCGGTGGAAAGCTTATGTTCGAGGCGAATGCAGTCGATGCGGACTTTGCTGCAAGATCAATTTTAACTGCTCGTTTCTGGCTGATAATTCAGACGGTACGTACAACTGCACTATTTACAAAACACCATACGCGATGACCGCCTGCACCAGTTTCCCGATAAATCCGAAAGACCTGGAAGAGATCCAAAATGCCACGTCAGGCGCCTGCACGTTTTACTTTGAAGGCAGTCCGGAGGATTTGACGTTTACCGACGTCGCCAAGCTCTATTTCAAAGGCGTCTGGGAACAGATCGCTGGCAAAGAACCTGAAAAAGCAGATAACAACGGAATTCGGTGAAGAACGCCGTCCTCAGAGCGCACAAATCTTTTCATAACCTGCTCAATAATAAAGGATTTCGCTGCGCGGCCGTCACCGTTTGGGCTCTGGTGGTGTTGACCGCTTTATACCTTTATTTCTTTCAACGGTCATTTGTTCAGTCTCATCTTCAAAGCATCTTTGCGATCTCCATTTTCATTGGATATTCAGCCTATCTAATACTCGGGTCGCTAAGAGGATTCACTCTCATACCTTCAACATATCTGATTTTTCTCGGCATACCGTTTTTTTCGCCGGCTCCGCTTTTCGCCTTGACGCTGGTTGGAATTCTGATCTCTTCGTCTTGTATATATTTCCTCTCAGATTCGATGCATTTCTATGATTTCTTTCAGATTAAATACGGACGCAAAGTTGACCGGATAAAATCGCTGGTACAAAAGAACGAGTTGCCGATCGTAATCGGCTGGAGCTTTTTCCCGCTTGCACCGACGGACCTGATTTGCTACATCTGCGGAATTCTAGAGGTCGACATAAAGAAGTTTCTGCTTGGGGTGTTTATTGGCGAAGGCACGATTTCGGCCGTTTATATCTTCTTTGGCAATTACATTTTAAGATTTCTCCATTTAAAACCTTGAATCTCCACCTGGGGAAAACTTAAAGAAATTCTTGAACAATATGAAGATAACTGCAAAATAAGCAAAATAATCGGGGGTTTGACAAACGAAAACTGTTACAATATAGTGTGTTTGGTTTTTTTCAGTCCGCTAGGGCTTGTAGTGACAGGAGCAGAGGGCTCTGCAAGATGCGGTTGATCAAAGAACCACTCACCACCCGCTGGGACGGGCTAGTTCACGAAAGCCACAAGAATAAAAATAGATGTTCAAGCTTGAAAAATTGGAGCTTCGCGGATTTAAGTCATTTTGTGATCCAACGGAGCTTGTCTTTAACGACGGTGTCACGGGAATCGTAGGACCTAACGGTTGCGGCAAAAGTAACGTTGTTGACGCGATAGCCTGGGTTCTGGGCGAACAGAGCGCCAAAGAGCTGCGCGGCGGCAAAATGGAAGACGTGATCTTTAACGGTACTCGCGACCGCAAGCCCGTTGGTATGGCCGAGGTCGTCCTGACGCTGGTTGCCGTAGCCGATGTCGTGCCGACTATCCAGGAAGTTGACGAGATTGAAATTCCGGAGCCCCCAACAATCGATTTACCGGCCGAATATGTGACCGAGCCAGCTCAGTTACAGGCTGAAGTACCTGCTGAACAGACCACGGAAGGTGAGCCCAGCGCGGAAACAGCACAACAAATGGAATCGGAGACAGAAGCGATACCGCAGGAAGCGCAGGCCGTTGTAAAACAACCGGCAAAACGCGCGCACAAGAAGTCTCCGAAAAAGAAAATCGTTACCAGCGTCAGCCAGGGCGAGCGGGTTGTTATATCTCGACGGCTATATCGATCCGGGGACAGTGACTATTTATTGAATGGTCGTCAGTGCCGATTGCGGGATATTCAGGAATTGATCAGCGGCACCGGTCTTGGCGGTGGACATTACGCAATCATCGAACAGGGGCACATCGACCGCGTTCTATCGTCAAAACCATACGAGCGACGAACATTAATAGAAGATGCGGCCGGAATCAGTATATTCAAAATGAAGCGTCGGTCAGCTGAACTGAGGCTGGAATCGACTCGCCAAAATCTTTCCCGTCTTAACGATATCGTTTCTGAGATTGAACGCCAGATAAACAGTTTGAAACGCCAGGCGGCAAAGGCCCGCCGCTATCGCAAGTTGCGCGAAGAACTGCGAGAGCTGCTGCGAGTCATTTTCACCGGCGATTACGAACGGATTACTTCTCAACTTGAAAAGTTGTCCAATGCGCACGCCGAAGCGACAAGGCGCGAGGCCGAAATCACGGAAATGCTGACTGCCTGCGAAGCGGAACATGCTGCAATGGTTCAGATGGCTCGTGAGGCCGAAGACAACCTGAACATCTGGCGGCAGCACGCAACGAATGCTGCGCTGGAAGCTGACCGTGCCGCGAATAAAAAGGATTTCCAGTCAGAGCAGGTCACGCAGTTTTCCGACAGACTTGCAGAAATAGAACGGGAAGAGGGTGCGATTTCCCAGCGGATCGAGATGCTGGAAAAGGAGCGCGAGCGCCGAGCTGGCGATTTAGTCCAATTGGACGAAGAGGTCAACTCAGCTGAAGCCAGACTGCGCGGGCAAGAGAGCGTCTATCGCGCGGAGCTGGAGCGATTAACAACCAGCGAAGGCGAGCTGGAAAAACTTCGTCAGCGATTGGTTGGAGAGATTGGCCGGACAGAGCGTCTTCGCCAGCACTCGCAGCAGCTTGATGATTCTTACCAGCGCGTTGAAATGCAGTTGCGTTCGCTGGTGGCAGAAGGCGATCGTGCGGCGCAACGCCGGGTCTCGGCTGAAAATGATCTGAACGTTCTGCAGACGGAGATTGCGACCGGTGAGCAGCGTTTGGCAGAGATTCAAGCCGCTCTGGCCGGAATCAAGAATCAGTTGAAAGCTGCGGAAGAGAATACAGAAGCGCGCGCGCGCGATCTCGCTGAAGTCGAGCGCCAGCGCGGAGCAGCTCATCACCGGTTAGTTTCACTGCAGGATCTGGACCAGCATCATGCTTATTACAGCGAAGCCGTTCAGCATCTATTTAATAACTCCGGTTTGCATCTGCTGGGAACGCTTGCGGATTTCATAGAAATTGATCCGCTGCATCAAGCTGCGGTCGAAAGCGTTCTTGGCGACCGATTGCATGCGGTTCTGGTTCCGTCGCTCGACGATGCTCTTCGCGGAATCGAATTATTGAACGCCAGCGAAGCTGGCAAGGCAACATTTGTTTCCGTCGGACTGCAGGGCGGCGAAGAGGATGCCTCTGCTGCTCGTGCTGTCGATATAGGCGAGGGCGTTTCGTTCAGTTCGAACAGTCAAATCGAGCCTGACTCCAGCAATGGACACGTTGAATCGCCCGTGCGGTCGTTTATTAATCTGTTGAGATTGAAACCCGAATTTCAATCCGTGATCAATCGCGTATGGCCGGATCTTTCTTCGATGGTTGTTGTCGATGATCTTCAAAGCGCTATTCAACATTCTTTCACCAGGAACGACCGAACATACGTCTCGCTGTCCGGTGAGCAAGTTCGCGCCGGCAGTTTGATGGTCGGTGGCAGCCGCAAGGCTCAGGGCGCAAGCGTCTTGACGCTCAAACGCGAAATCAAAGAGTTGACATCGCAGGTGTCAGAACTCGATCAGTCAATCGAAGCTGCGCAAGCTGCGCTGACGCAATCCAGGACCGTTATAAACGAGCTTCGCGGTCATGTTAACAACCTGGATGGCCAAAACCGCGAAGAAGAAAAGAACGCTGTCGCGCGCAATTCGCGAAAGAACGAGCTGCACCGCGAGCTGGAACGAGCAGAGCAGCACGTGCGAGTCGTCATTGAAGAAACCGCTCAGGCTGAGCGTGATCGCGCCGAATTGCTGCAAAAGGTTGAACAGATCAAGAATGAGTTAACCGCAGCCGAGCAGCAACGCACCGGACTCGAAGGCGAATTAATGAGCGCGCAAACGGCGCTTGGACTTGCCAAAGGACAATTGGAAGAGCAGTCGCAACTGCTTTCTCAAATGCGTGCCGAAGCCGCCGCCCGACTGGAACGCCGCCGCGCATGCGCCAGCGAAGTTCGGCGAATGGAAGCAGAGCACGCCGAGTTGAGCGAACGACTCGGCCGCAACCGATTCGAAGCGGCCGAGGCTTCAGGTCGCGTCGAAGAATTACGCTCGTCAATCGCCGAGATTGAAAGCCGCGCAGAGGAATTCGCCAGACAGCGCGCAGAGACCGAAGCCGCTGTCGCCGAAATAACCAAGACGGTAACAGGACAACGCACTAAAGTGGACGAGCTTGATCTTCGTCTGCGACGATTGCGCACGGATGTCGGTGACGCGCGCGATGATCGATCAAGCATCGAAATTGAACGCGCCCGACTTTCTGCCGAACTCGATTATCTGCACGAAAGCTGCCGCAGCGAGCTGAGCGTCGAATTGGACGAACTGCTCCAATCCAGGCCGGCTCAAGCTGAAGCAGCTTTGCCTGAGGCGTTATCGCAAGAACTGGATGCTGAAGACGCAGCGAATACGACTGAAGATGTCGACGCAGCGCTCCAGAGCTCCAAGGAGCGGTTAGAGTACCTGCGGCGCAAACTGGACGAGATCGGACCAGTGAACCTGCTGGCTCTGGAAGAACTGACCGAAGCTCAACAGCGATTCGATTTCCTGACGGCTCAGCGCAAAGACATTCTGGATTCGATTGCCGCTACCGAAGAAGCTCTGAACGAAATCAAACGCCGCTCGCGCCAGCGTTTCCGTGACGCATTTGCGGCGATAAACGCCAACTTTAGCCAACTGTTTGTCGAACTGTTTGGCGGGGGTCGCGGCGAAATGACGCTGCTCGATGAAGAAGATATCCTGGAAGCAGGAATCGATATCATTGCTCAGCCGCCAGGGAAACGATTGCAAAGCGTTCTGCTGCTTTCCGGCGGTGAAAAGGCGATGACGGCGCTTGCGCTGACGCTTGCCATATTCCGATATAGACCCAGCCCCTTCTGCGTCCTTGACGAAGTTGACGCGCCTCTCGATGAAGTCAACACAGGCCGATTCTGTGATAAGATTCTCCAGATGAGCGAAGAGACTCAATTCCTGGTCATCACGCACACCAAACGGACGATGGAAGCCGCAAAGGCTCTATATGGTGTGACGATGGAAGAACCGGGAATTTCCAAACTCGTCTCGGTGAGGTTCGAGTAACATGATTCGGTCCAGATCGTGGTTGTTTCTGGCAGTAATACTACTGGTTCTGTTCTCCTGTGTCGTTGTATCTCCGCAAAACGCACCTGTCGATACGGACACCCATTTCCATTACAAGTTCGCTAACCCAAGATTTCTGATCTCAAATATGGAGATCGATTTCGACGGGACCGGACAAGGCACAATGAAGTTTACTGAACAGGACCACGATGACGTCGAGAACAAATTTTCATTAAAAGCTTCAACGATTGCCGATTTCATAGCACTTTTCGACCAATTAGCTTTCCTTAAAACCAAAGAGGTCTATCAGACGCCAAAGGATTTTTCTTATCTTGGGGTTGCCACCATCCGTTACCGTCGGGGCAGCGACGAGCGAGAAGTAACGTTCAGTTATACCGAAAACAAAACAATGAAGGATTTATGGGACAAGTTCCGTTCCGTTGAAAACCAGGAATACGGGTTATTCAAATTGGAGCTTGCGGTTCATTACCAACCACTTGATACGCCCGCTCAGTTAAAGGCCATAGATAACATGCTGAAAGACAAGAAGATTGCTGAGCCGGATCGGTTTCTGCCAATCTTGCGGCAGATTTCCACAAACGATCAAATAATGACCATTGCCCGCGGTCAGGCAAAGAAGATGATCGATTTTATCGAAAGCGGAAAGAAGTAATATCTCAATGGTATCTGGCCGCGGGTAATTGACAGGTGCCCGGCCGCTTTGTTAGACTCCGCAAATCCAAAGAGTGTTCGAAACTCATCCACCGCCGTCCGATGCTTTGGTGGGTAGCAGCATCGGTTAATATACGCTAAGATGCAGTGGCCCCAGAAGTGTTTGGCTAAAGGCCACACTGAACCTCACAAACATAAAAAGAGGTAGTTTTATGCACGTTCCGCGTGGCAAGCCCGTTCACGAAAACCTGAGCACTTCTTACGTCAATGTTGCGGCGCTGTTGTCAGAGCTTCGCCTGAACAGCTTTACCGGTTACGTATACGTTGGCTTCACAAATTACGATGGGTACGTTTTTTTCAATAGCGGCAGGATCGTCAATGCATTGGAGCAGACTGAGGATTCGTGGAAAACCAATATTGACGCGGTCGATAGTCTGCTGGTTCGCTCTAAGAATAGAGGCGGCGCCGTCTCCGTTTTTGATCATCCCGCCACGGTGATTTCCGCAATTGCGGGCGCTATTGATGGGCAGGCTGTCTACCAAGGATTGACATCCGATTTCACCAATCTGCCGCGCCTGCTGGAGCGTTTGAGCAAAGAGCCGGACAAATCTTATTACACGGAAGTCTTATTGGAGCAATCTTCCGGCACGGGATTGATCTACACCGGCAGTGGGCGAACCGACGCAGTATTTTCGACAGGCGAAGGCGAAACAATGCTGGGTGAAGTGGCGTTGCGAGAGATGCTTGCCCGAGCTAATGATATCGGGGCGACAATCAACGTTTACCGGCCTTCGCCAGAGCAGCACGACATAATGCTAAACGAAACGGGACCGGCACAGTCCAGCGCACCTGTTACCGCTCCGAAGACGACGCCCGAACCAAAAGAGGCGCCGCAGCCGCCAAAACCGGCGCCAGAGCCTCCATCAGTAGCCGCGGCTCCGCAAACGATTCCACCACCACCGCCCGTGGAACCCTTTCGGAGTGCGCCACCGATTGAAATGACTCCTGCTCCGCCGCCGATCCCGCGAAATGAAGATATGGTTCAACCGATTGAAGCACCACCGCCGTTAGCCACGACGAATCTGCCATCGCAGGCAGCGCGAACTCAACCGTTGACGCCAACATTTGTACAGGCGGTTCCGACCGAAACGGCGTTTTCCCAAACGCAGCCGTTTCCACAACCGACTCCGGCGAGAGATGACAGAGAAGACCTCTCTACAATCGTCGGACTAATGGAAGAAGTGCTGCAGACAGCAGAACGCACCGCAACCGGAACAATCAAAGACGGAGGTGAGTTCGCAACTGCATTGCGTGAAGGTTTGCTCGAAGTTACCGACACTTATCCGTTTTTAGATCCCTTTGCGGGAGAATTCGAATATCGCAAAGGACAGCTTCAATTCCGAGGTAAGGCACAGCCAGCAGAGTTCGTTACCGGAACAACTACGGCGTTGCGACAGGCTTTGCAAACGTTTGCCAGAAGGTTCGGCGACAGGTCGTTGCCGTCACGTGTGCAGCAGAATCTAAAGAGGCTGATTGAGTCCCGTGGTGACGAGTTCCAATATCACGGACTGTTGAGCTCGGTCATCGACGACATCGACCGTTAATCATCGATCAATAATTCTGGAGACTGCAATCTTTGCTGTCCTGACGATCTCCCGGCTAAAAGACTAGATGACAATCAGAACCAAATTCGTAACCGTAACGGCGCTTTCGATATTGCTGCCCTTTGCAGCCGTAGCTTACTTGATGATCCAGCGACCGATTCAACGGTTTTCGAACTCTGCTGATGGTGAAGTCAAAGCGGCCGCAATCGCAGCAGGGCAGTCTTACCAGGATCAAGAAGATGTAATCTTGCAAGGCGCGCTGGATGCTGCGCAGAGGATTGGATCGTCAGCACTCTTTGAAATGCTGCAAATAATGCGGCCTATCCCAGGCGCAGCTTCGAAATCGGGTGCCGGCCTTGCTAATCCGCCTGAACGTGATAAATCACTCGGCCTTTTTAATGATATCGCAGGCAGCCTGCAGCAAAAGTACCACATCGATTTCCTGATACTGGCCGATACTGACGGCAAAATCCTCGCTCCATACGGAATGCCCGGCAGTGTGGATGAAATGGTAAAAACCAGCCCGCTGGTAACCGCTCTTCTAAAAGATGCGCCCGCGTATACTCCTCGTGTTGCTTCGATGGATCGTCCGCGGCCCGCGCTTGATCCACTGATTAAGGATAAAGGTATTATCGAGCAGCAAGGCGGGCCATTAAAGGTTGTAAACGGTTTGGTGATCGAGGCAGTCGCACCAGTACTCAGAGTAGGCGGCGGTCTGCTGGGAGTTGTAGTCGCTGGTCAACTAATTAACGACTCGAGATCGATTGTAGACAAAGTTCAGACCCAATTATCGGCGGTGCGCAACAGGAGAATGGATGTCTCCGTTATTTTCAAGGGGGTCACCGTTGCGACAACGATGACCAATGTTACAAAGGGACATGGGATTGCCGTCGGTGAAGGTATTGCCAAATCGACGGCTCCTTCGGTCCACCCTACTGATTGGGGCAATGGACATGTCCTGGCTGCTGTTTACCCAATACGCAATGCATCCAATATGGTGATTGCGCAAATTGCCGTTACGGAACCGCAGGATGTGTGGCGGGATACAATGACATTAATCGGGCCAAGTGTGATAGCAATGGGGATTGCTTTTATCATTACGATCCTGGCGGTATTCATTCTTTCCAGCAGTTTGTCCAGAGCTTTGCGTCGGTTGAACACGGACATAATACGGGTGGGGTTGGGCGACTTTGAGGAAGAGATCGAGCCGCTTCGCCGTCACGATGAAGCGGGTGATCTTTCGGAATCTCTCGAAAGACTGCGCATCACAGTAAAACAGGCGATCGAGCGATTACGCCGTCGCGGCGTGGAATAGACGGTTAATTGCCATGAAAGATTGCGATAAACGGAAGATTCCGAAATCTCTCAGCGTAATCCAGACCATACCCGACCACGAACGCATCAGGAATGTCGAAGCCAACATACGATGCTTCGACAGGAATTTCTCTTCTGCTGGGTTTATTTAACAGGGCGACAATCTTAATCGAAGCCGGACCTCGCGATTTAAAATTATTAATCAAATAATTCAGCGTTAATCCGGTATCAAGAATATCTTCGACAATCAGAACGTGGCGACCTTCCAGGCTTTCACCCAGATCCTTAACAACCTGAACCTCACCCGATGACTTCTTTTCTTTGCCGTAACTCGAGACGGCTATGAAATCGACCGTCAGCGGCAGATCGATTGTCTTCATCAGATCGCCCAGAAACATCGCCGCGCCTTTCAGAACGCAGATCAAATGAGGATTTTTGCCATCATAATCGCGTGTGATTGCCTCGCCTATTTCCCTGATTCTCGTCTGGAGCTTTTCGGCATTGATTAGTGGACTGAGACTGGGGTTGCTGAATTCCGTAATTGACATCGGAATCTCCAAAGAAGTTTTCGCTGTTGGTTGAGAGCCACGACTATATTTGAGTCCAAAGACGTCTGTCAACTCCGGAACTCGACCGCATTGTACCGATTTACCGCAGAGACACAGAGAAAGCATTTTTACTCTGTGTCTCTGCGGTGAATTCTCGTTTGTAGCTACACGTTGAAGCGAAAATTGATGATGTCTCCATCGGCGACGGTATATTCTTTACCTTCCAGCCGTAGCTTTCCTTGCTCGCGGCATTTCGCTTCACTGCCGCATGCGATCAGATCGTCAAAAGCAACAACTTCGGCCCTTATGAATCCGCGTTCGATATCGGAATGGATTTTACCGGCTGCTTTTTGCGCGTTTGTCCCGCGTTTGATCGTCCAGGCGCGACATTCATCTTCGCCTGCAGTCAGGAAGCTGATCAGGTCCAGCATGGAGTACGCCGATTTGATGAAACGATCGCGCGCCGGTTCTTTGATTCCAAGATCGTCAAGGAACGCCTGTTGTTCTTCTGGTTCAAGCTGCGCAATCTCCATCTCTGCCTGACCGCACATTGTTATAAGTTGAAGTGCTTTTTGCTGCGCCAGTTCTGCAAGGGTAGCGGGCGCGCCGGCCGTGATTCCGACTTCACCTACGTTGTAGAGGAACATGATCGGTTTCTGGCTCAGGAAGCGAAAGCCCAGAAGAAATCGCTGGTCTTCGGCGCTCAGATCCATCTCGCGCAGCGGATGCTGTGATTCAAGCTGAGCAAAACATCTTTCTATAACTTCTTTCTCGCGCGGGTCCGCTTTTTCTTTCTTGAAACGATTAAGACGGTTTTCAACCAACACGAGGTCAGCAAGTATTAATTCGCTTTCAAAATTCTGAACGTCACGCACAGGATCAACAGCTAGATTCAGTGCCGGATTATCGAATCCGCGCACCACCTGCACCAGAGCCTCGACTTCGCGCATTTGCGGGACAAGTTTCGTGTCTAACGACGATGCTCCGGCTCTATCGGCGCTGCCTTCCGGACCCGCAAAATCGACGAAATTAATCTCCGCGTAAACTTTTTTCCGCGGGTTGTATATTTCCGCCAGTCGCTCGATTCGCGCGTCAGGAACTTTGATTACACCAAGGTTTACTTTGTCGCGAGCGCCATAACTGCCGACCTCTGCGCTCAAACCCGTCAGGGTATTGAAGATGGTTGTTTTACCCGAGCCCGCGAAACCAACAATACCGACTTTCATTGTTACATCCCTATATCACCAGGATTGCTCATGATCGAAGCAATATGCTCGAATAAGATGAGCGAAGCAAACCGGCAATTATAGGGAACGGTACGAACCTATTCAACGCCTAATCAGACTGAAGACTCCCGCAGCATGGCGTTCAGGTCCCCAACCAGTTCGTCCAGCTCTGATTTCAATGTGTTATAGATTTGATCAGCACCGGAAAGATCGGCATTCCTGCCCATTTCTTCCAGTTTGGCCGCAGCCTCAAAACCCGCATGAGCATTAAATATACCGATTGACCCTTTCATTCTGTGCGCGCCGCGTTCGACTGCTCGGCAATCGCCATTTTCGATTGCAGTGTGAATCTCCTCCATCAAACGCGCAGAGTCGGAAAAAAATACCTCGGACATACCCTTCAACAGGTCAAGGTCATTATCGATCAGACTCATTAGTTTCTCTTTGTCTACCAAATGATCAAGACTGGTGTGCTCAGTAGTGTGTTTCGGTTGATTCTGCGGTTCGACAGTAACGAGAGATTCTATCGCGTGAAACAGATCGTCCGACTTTACCGGTTTCGAAACATAGCCATCCATGCCAGCCTCAAAACATCGCTCGCGATCGCCCTTCATTGCGTGCGCTGTCATGGCAATGATTGGAATATGAGCACCAGTTAATTTTTCTCTATCCCGTATTGCCGCGGTGGCTTCGAGTCCGCTCAATTCAGGCATCTGAACGTCCATCAGGACTATATCGAATTTATCTTTTTCAATCTTTTCAACAGCTTCTCGTCCATTATTGGCGACAGTGACGTTGTACCCGCGCTTTTCCAGAATACGAATCGCAACAATCTGGTTAACTGGATTATCTTCTGCCAACAATACCTTGAGTGAATGAATATCTCTTACTTCATTCGACCCGCTGGTAAAGCGACTCTGAACAAAGCCTGGTTTAGCGCTAAGCACGTTCACAATCGCATTAAGAAGATCGGATTGTTTGACGGGCTTGGTCAAATAGGCTTCGATACCAAGTTCGTGACAACGATATGCATCACTGGGCGCGTCTGCAGACGAAAGCATCATTATTGTCGCCTGAGCCAGACTGGGATCGTGTTTGATGCGCTCTGCTACCGAAAACCCATCCATTTCCGGCATCATCGCATCCAGTAAAACCAGCGGAAAAACGCTTCCGTGCGATCTCGCATCGCTCATGGTCGTTAACGCGGCCTGGCCGCTTTCGACGGCAATCGGCTTCATATTCCAATTCTTGAGCATCTCTTTCAGGAACAGACGATTCGTTTGGTTATCGTCGATTATCAGTACAGGCAGGTCTTCCATCTCCGCTGGAGATATTACCAGGGGCTGGGCCTGGTATGCGTTATCGATCTCGAAATCCGCGGTGAAATGGAAGACGCTGCCGCTGCCGATTTCGCTTTCGACCCAGATCACTCCACCCATCATCTTTACCAGCTTTGAAGAGATCGTTAGACCGAGCCCTGTTCCGCCGTATTTCCGTGTAGTCGAACCGTCCGCTTGCTTAAACGCGTCAAATATCGAGTGCCGCTTCTCTGCGGGAATACCTATGCCAGTATCGCGAACCTCAAATTCCAGCGTTGTAGAGCTCTTGTTATTTGCGGCCGTGGTAACACGAATAGCAATCTCGCCATTTTCCGTAAACTTGATGGAATTGCCCACCAGGTTTACCAGGACCTGGTTAACACGCGTAGCATCGCCAATCAGATATTCAGGAATATCCGACGCTACATAGTAGGTCAGTTCCAGTCCTTTCTGACTGGCACGCAGACCCAGCGTTTTCATTACATCTCCCAGATTGTCTCGGAAGTTGAACGGCAGAGGGTCCAGAACAAAGCGTCCGGCCTCGATCTTCGAAAAGTCCAGAATATCGTTAATAATCGTTAGCAGCGCGTCCGCCGATTGTTTGCTGATCTCGAGGAATTCGCGTTGTTCGGCGGTCAGCGCAGTATCCAGGACCAGCTCCGTCATTCCCAGGATTCCATTCATCGGCGTTCGGATCTCGTGACTCATGTTGGCCAGAAATTCGCTCTTGACTCGACTGGATTCTTCCGCCTTTTCTTTCGCGACAACCAGTTCAGCGTTCATTGTTGTCAAATCCGCGGTTCGTTGGGTCACGTCGTGTTCAAGTTCATCGCGGTGCCGTTTTAACTGTTCATCGCGAATCTGAATCTGGGCCAGCATGTCGTTGAATCCATCGATCAGCATACCCATCTCATCTTCAGTCGATTTGATCGCACGGACAGAATAATTTTTTTCAACAGACACTCTTTTTGCGACTTGCGACAGATGAAGTATAGGCTGCGATATCAGATGCTGAAGTTTTGATGATAGGACAAACGTGACCAGAAGCGATATGGCCAGAATGGCTAGAACGGCGTAAAACAGTCTTCGTAACAACGCGGTTAAATCGCTGAGATCAGACTCAATATAAATTGTTCCTACGCGCTCTCCGTTGAGCGTAATCTGACGGAACAAAAACAGTTTGCCGGGTCCAAAATGACTGCCATCAGGCTGGGCTGCGGTGGGCAGAGAGTTTCGTGACTCACCTTGTCTCACATATGAACTCATCATCCGCCCTTCTTTATCGAAAATGCAGGCTGAGACTATATTCGAATCTGCCTTCAAACTGGACAGTGTCTCTTCCGCCGCGGTTTCATCGCCGAACGAAAGGGCGGCGGTGCTGTTCGATCCCAGCATTTCAGCCTGAACCGACAAATCTTCCACAAGAGTTTTTCGCAGGCTGAAATAATCCTGAATTATGAATATTGCGCATGCCAGAAGCAGGGCGATACTGCTGGTGGCCATTATGATAGCCATCAATTTGGTTTTAATGGATAACCTGCCGATCATTTGCCTTTTCATAAAACTCTGTTATCTCTTCTTGACGCTCTTTGCCAGCGATAAGAGCTTCGAGCTAATCTTTAGTCTTGCACGTTCCGCGGCCGCCAAATTGATTTCGAATCTGACTCGATCTCCTTCCAGCAGAAATCGAATAACTCCCCCTTCATCGATGAACTCATCCATATCACCGACCGTCAGTACGCTTGCCTGCTTGACGCTGAGCATCACTGCGGTCAACTGTCTCTTCTCGGATACACTGACAAACAATATGTGGCAGTCGCGCAAATCCTGTCCCAGTCTCAGGCGCTTGATGGCGATCGGCCGACCATTCACAGATCTGCCACTGGTTGTTTGTTCTAAAGCACCGCCGAAAGGATCATTGCCGACTACCCCGATAACGATAGGCGAGCTGTCAGAGCTGAATGCGTCCGCTGGCCAGTCAATAAATTTCGCAAAGTTATACAGGAAAGCGGCCTTCACCTGTGAATCACTGATCGCTTGCGCGTGCAATGTGCCGGTCGTGCGATTGTTCATCACGGGAAATGCGCCGGTCAGCAATGAGGCGAGAACCAAGTAAGACATCAGCTTTCTTAAAAGATTGTTGAGGCGCACCTCGCGCCGATCCTGCGAGCCGATACGGAAAAATTTCAGTTTGTATTTGGGCATACCGCAAATCAAAATCGCCATGTTATTTTTCCGAACGCCGTTCGTTTTAATGCGGCCGCATCCAGGAGCTGATTGTCGCCAAACTCCAGGTGAGCGGGGCTGAGCAGGTTCTGCCCGCCAATGCTGAAATCTAATGAATCATTGAGACGCCAGCCCAGCCTGAGGTCGAGCCTCGTGTAAGCGGGCACCTGATAAAACGGCAGCTTGTCGACATAGTAGATTGATGCATCAAATTCGAATTTATGAGGAAGCGATAAGAAGGATTGCAGCTTAAATTGATGATGCGGGCTGCTTCCCTCGGCTGTTGCGGCCGAAGATGTATCATTGCTCGACTCATCAGGACGCATTTTTAGCGTTAACCAGGAATATCCAGCAACAAGTTTCCAGCGATTACCTACGTTCCACGTCGCACTGAGCTCTGCCCCGTATGCCGCGCCGCGCATTTTATTGTCGAAAAATCCGGGAACTACCAGATAACCACCGGAGGGATCTGGTTGGAAAACGGGTATTCCGACCTCAATTGTTTCTAATCTTCGATATTTGTTGTAGAAGGTCGCAAGATCGATATAAACTCGGTTATTCGGCTGCATGCGATACCCAAGCTCGAATGCATTAAGCACCTCGGGCGCGAAGTTTGGATTCCCAAAAACCTCAAACACTCCATTCATTCCAGGACCAATCGGAATAATGCTGTAGTTATCGCGCAGGTCTCTGTCGAATCTCGATGATGATCTCAACGCGTGCGACACCGATGCCCAGATTGTCTGGCGATCAGAGGGTGTCCATGAGATTCGAACACTTGGTTGCGTATTGAATCCTGAGAAGCTATCGTGCTCGATCTTTGAGCCAACTGTCACATGCAATCGGTTTTCGACGACTGTAATTTCATCCTGCGCAAAGGCACTGAATATATACTGGCGCTGTGCGGCAGGAATGAACGCTATTTCGACGCTATTTTGAAACTGATCGTTGTTTGATCTGAAACCGGCGCCCCAGACAATATCGTGACGCGAGCCAAGCAGAAGATGATGCGTGAAATCGAAATCTATAGTGTTCTGCGACCATGCTACCGGTGTCTGCCTGCGGTGGCCATGATCGTAGTAAAACTGAATCGTCATATCCGACCTGGGTGAAAACACTCGCTCCCATCTGGCTTGAATGTTTCCGCCCTGCGATACAGTGTCCGAGTTGTTAGGCGATGTTATGAATGGAGATACGGAAACAAGTTCGTTTGTCAGGTTATCGGCTACGCTCCGATACAAATCCCCCTGAATAGTGAGTGAATCCCGATCACTGGTCTGCCAATCCAATCGAAAACCGCTATGCAAAGCATCCCATCCGTCGCCGGCTTTTGGACCAGTGGGATGCTCCAGACTGCCCCGGTTAGAATATTTGGTATAAGCGCGGTAGTAGGCCCTTTCCCCGATCTTTCCGCCGTAACGAATCGTGGCTATTCCGCGGTCTTCGTTGCCGCTGGTTACATCAACCAGTCCCCCTTGGGTGCTGCTGGCCCGCTTCGTAACGATGTTGATTACACCGTTGACGGCATTCGCGCCCCAAATCGTCGCGCCGGGGCCTCTGATAACCTCGATACGTTCGATATCTTCTAGGACCAGGTCCTGCAGGTCCCAGAAAACACCAGAGAACACGTGCGTGTAAATGCTGCGCCCGTCGATCAGAACCAGCATTTTGTTAGCAAATTGACCGTTGAAACCTCTTGAACTGATTGCCCAGGAGTCTGCAGTGACCTGAGCGACTTCTAATCCCGGCACCATTCTTAACAGTTCCGGAATGCTTGAAAGCCCTGATCGACGAATATCTTCCTGCGTTATTACGTATACAGCCGCTGCGGCTTGAAACAATTTCTGTTCTTTCTTCGATACTGATGTGACTTGTATGTTTACTAGCTCATCAAGGCTTTTATCAGAGAGATCCTTCTGTTGTTGCTGCGCAAATACGGTCGTTCCCGCCGACAGCAAAACGCATATAAAGAATAATTTCGCAACAGCACCATAAATTAATCGCCCGCCAATTGCGATCTTTTGCCGCGTAGAACAGCAGTGCCCTGCAAACCCTTCTGAACGTCTGTGTAAAAAGACGAGATTTAAAAGTGTTTTACAAGTTCCCATACTTCTCCGTTAATTCTGCGGCGGCGTTTGCCAACCATTTTTCTAAAACAAGTAATTCGCTGCTCTCTAGCAGGGGTGGATCTATGGGAGCGTAATAACGAGATTCACCCTATATCCTATCGAGATACCGCCGCGGAACCTGCGTGACCTGGATCACAACAGTTCCAACTATTCGATCAACTATCCATATCGTCACAAATTCCCAGCGGTTTAGGGCTTGATTAAAATCGCCAAGTCAGCTTTCCGTAAGCTGAACGCTTTATCAGCGCTGAGTTAATGGCTTCGACGTCCCCGAATTCTCTGTGCATTGAATCCAGCATGTTCTGCACACCAACGCTTGCTTCAAATGATTCTGACAATCGCAAACCCAGTCGCAGATCGATCCGCACATATGAAGGCGTGTTCTGGCCAGCGAGTTTATCCACGTAGTTTAGCGAAGCATCCAGATCAAATCTGTGCGGAAGAGTGAGGTAAGATTGCAACTGTATTTGATGGTGTGGATCACTGCCCTCAGTCTTTGGGGCGGTGGTGGTGTCTTTGCTTGTCGGGTCCGGGTGCATTTGCATCCGCAGCCAGGAATATCCCGCGCTGAGCTTCCACCATGTCGTCGCATTCCAGTTTGCCGAGACCTCAGCGCCGTAGGTGTCTCCGCTCATTTTGTTTCCGTACTGCAGCGGTATTACCAGATGAGGCGGAAACGGATTTGCCTCAAAGAAAGGTTGCAGGGGTTCGGTTGTCGAAAGCCTGTTGTAGACGTTGTAGAACGAAGCAATATCCAGCGATAGTTTCGCAGTGGCCTGTACCCTGTATCCGGCCTCATAGGCTACCAGTCGTTCTGCAACGGCGTCAGGGTTTCCATTCAGAGTCAGCAGCCCGATCTTGTTTCCAGGCAACGGAATAGTGTTCAGGTGAACCAGAATATCTCTGCTATTTCGACTGGGTAATCGATCTGCGCCTGAGACAGCGGCCCAAACCGTCTGTTTATTCGAAGGGGTCCAGGCGATCTTTGCGCTGGGTTGCCACGAATAGCCGGTAAAGCCATCGCGCTCGAACTTTGTGCCCAGAGTTAGATGAAGACGATTCTCTACAACCGTGATTTCATCCTGAACAAAAGCGTTCGCAAAATGCTCGGCTAACTTTTTGGGAAGGAACACAACATCAAAACTACCTACTATATTGTCGGTCGTGTATTTGTATCCCGCTCCCCAAACGATATCGTTGCGATTTCCAAGCGCTAAATGATGCGAGAAATCGAAATTGATTGTGTAAAGACCATCGTCAACCTTGGAGTCGTTTCGCTTTGTTCTGTCGACATAGAAGCTTAGCTTGAAATCAGATTTTGCTGAGACAACACGATCCCATTGGACCCTAACGTTTCCACCTGATGATTGTACAGGCTGATTTACAATCTGAAGTGGCGATGTGACGGACGTAAGTGAAGGTCCAACATTTTCAGAATTACTCTTATAAATATCTGCCTGCAACGTTAACGAATCGCGGTCGCTGACTCGCCAGTCTACACGAAATCCGCCACGTAACATGTGCCAGGGCCCTTCAGCAGTAAGAGAGGACGGAATAATTTGGCCGGTTCGGTCGCTGTATTGAGTGTACGCGCGATAATAGAGCGAATCGCCGATCTTGCCTCCGTAGCGAATGCCACCGATTGCCTGATCTTCGTTACCGCTTCTGGCCGTAACCAGTCCGCCCTGCGTGCTGCTTGCGCGTTTAGTAATAATGTTGATGACGCCGTTGACAGCGTTGGCTCCCCAGATCGTTGCGCCGGGTCCTCTGATGACCTCGATTCTTTCTATATCCTCAAGAATCATGTCCTGCAATTCCCAGTAGACGCCTGAGAATTCCTGTGTGTAAACGCTTCGACCGTCGATAAGAACCAGCATCTTGTTGGAAAACCGGCCATTAAATCCTCGGGCGGTGATGGCCCAGGTGTTTGTGTTCACGCGCGCAACATCCAGTCCTGGCACTATTCGCAATACATCGGCGATTGTTGAGGAACCAGAGCGACGAATGTCTTCTTGAGAAATAACGTAAACTGCCGCGGGTGTTGTAAAGAGCGACTGTTCTTTTTTTGAAACCGAGGTGACCTGAACGGACATTAACTCATCAAGGCTTTTGTCTGTAAGGTCTTTCGAAGATTGTTGCTGTTGTGCAAAAAGACCGGTCGACGTTGCCAGCGTTATAGCGACTGCGATGACAATATTTGCGATCCTTATTCGGTTGATAATAGAGCCATAAGGACGCGGGTTCGAAAATGCGCGTGATACGTATTCCATAAAATTCACTGATTACTTTTGGCAGTTTCGCTGCCTTTACTAAACTTAGGGTGATTCCAGATCGACCAATGGACCTCGGCTATTCGGGGCTTCGCTACGCGATAGCTTTGTTTCGGCAACGCGTTTCAGAAGCTATGTGATCTGGATCACAACTGTCCCAACTACTTAATCAATTGCGAATATCGGCATAATTGGCAGATTCGTAATAGGTATGCAGAAAGCTTAGTGAATTTATTGCTGATTGGTTGGTTTAGAAATAGAGCCTTACTCTTCTGAATTCGTTGGAGCGGCGGGTAACAATCGAACATTAGCGGGAAGAGGCGGCGGAGCGAAGGATTTCCGGAACCAATTCAAACCACGAGAGATAGCGCCCTCTAATATATCTTCGCCAAACGTATCGCGAATCGATTTCCTGGTTACATCGACTGCAATTTCAAATGCGTATTTAGCAACTTTTTGCCAGGGAGCAGTGCCAATAATCATTTTGAAAGCGATGCGCTTTGCGATCGGCAGGACGTCGCGAATCGTGGAGAAGTTAGGGTCGAACTTTAACGCGATTCCCTCCAGCAAGGTCCCCATTCGCATAATAAAGACAAACTGGCTTGGCAAGTGAACGCGAGGCAACTGGTGCATTTCAGAGAAGATTCTCTCAACGGCGATGTTTACCTGGCGACGCGGTATGCCCCGCATCTGGCGGAGCTCGATAATTGTGCTGGCGGCTTTTACTAATTCTTCGTGATCAGCAAACGGCTCGATCATTCCGACAGCGTAAAGCTTCTTGATTACCATGTCTGCGTCGTTGTTCACCGCGCCCATAATCAATTCGATTATGTCATCGCGCATCTGCTGGCTCAGTTGTTCCACCATACCGTAATCCAGCAGGATCACGCGTCCCTGAGGATCAATAAGAATATTTCCCGGATGCGGGTCGGCGTGGAAGAAGCCATTGATCAGAACCTGGCGCAAAAAAATCTCCATCAATGTTTCCATCAATGGCAGCAGCTTTGTCCCCTGCGCGATCAACTGGTCCGTGCGATCGATTCTTATTCCTTCGCAATACTGCAGCACCAGAACATCTTCGCGAGTACATTCGTGATAAATTTGCGGAATGATCAGTTTCGGATTGTTGTTTTCGATACGAATCCGCTCAGCGTTTTCGGCCTCGCATCGAAAATCGAGTTCCCGCGCCAGCATGCGCTTTGATTCAGTAAGAATGGTATTCAATCCGCGCCAGACAGCGTGATGCCCATAGGATCGTTTCATTAAACCAAGCAGGAAATCGATGGTTGTCAGATCCTGCTCGATCAGCCAGCAGACTTCGGGCCGGCGCACTTTAACTACTACATCTCTGCCTTTGTAAGTCGCGCGATGAACCTGCGCGATAGACGCGGAGGCTAGAGGCACAGGATCAAAGTGGTCAAAGTGCTGCTCGAGCGTTTTTCCCGTCGAAGTCTCAATCAAATGCCTGATCTTCTCGAAATCGACAACGTTGGCCTGATCTAACAGTCGCTTGAAAGCATCAGCATAGAGTTTTGGCAGAATGTCTTCGCGGATGGCGAATATTTGCGAGAGCTTTATGAACGTCGGGCCCAAAAACGCGAACGCGCTTACCAGCCGATGCGCGCGACGACTGTGCTGTTCCTGATTCAGGATCCGAGGCGTTCCGCGCCAGATATATCGCTTTCGATCTCGCAAAAAAGAGACAACGAACGGGAGCAACGCGATGGTTACCGTTAAAATGCGAGGGAAAGTCCGGAGCTTTACATAAATGGCACGAAGACGTTCTTTTTGATCCATATCGTCAAAGCCAATATCGGCGTCCCGCGCCAACAAGATACTTCGAGTATAGCAAACGTTTTCCCCAACGTTTGCCCTAATATTTAACGGTTACGAGCAGGGCTTAGTTTCCTGTTAATAATTTTGAATTAAATGTAAGAATCAAAAGCCTTAATAGGCTGCAATAGGAATGGTACAGCTAGCTTTTTTGGGTTTCAGGCAACGGGCGATCCCATTGTGCAACGAAAGGAGCAAGTTTAACGGCAATCTCATCCGGCATCCACTTCGCTCTTCGCGTTTCGCGATCCAGGCAGGCCACGGTTGTATGAGCTTCAAAGATTAATGTGTCATCCGCCTTTTTTCTCGTTTCGAATTGAAGAGTTACCGACTTACCTCCAAAACGTTTGACCCAGATGTCGACATTAAGCAGTTCATCGAGTCCAGCGGGATGGCGGAAATCGCAATGTATCTGAACTCGCGGTAGCCAGATATTAAATCGATCGTACAACTCCATCGATGTCATCTGCAGAGCGGTTCTGAACAAATCCTCTTCGGCAATCTCCAGGAATCGAATGTAGCTGCCGTAAAAAACGATGCCAGCAAAATCGACATCGCTCCAGCGAACACGTTCAGTAATAGTGAGTCTCTGCATAGTAAAAAGAAACGGAGACCCGGAGAATCGGTGACTATCTCCGCGTCTCCGTTTCACCGTTTCTCCGATTCGATCCTCAGTATTTTGGCATGGATGGATCGACTGTGTCGGCCCAGGCTGTGATTCCGCCACGAAGGTTCTGGATCTTCTTAAAGCCGGCCTGTTTCAGGAATTCATAAGCCTTTGCGCTTCGGCCGCCCATCTTGCAATGAACTACGATTTCATCGGCGCTGTTCAGTTCATGCACTCTGTCAGGAACCGTGCCTAGCGGGATCAGTTTTGCCCCATACTTTTCCAGATTCGCGATTTGCCATTCGTGCGGCTCGCGCACATCAATGATTGTGATCTTGTCGCCTTTGTCCAGTCGTTCTTTCAATTGCTGAGGAGTAATCTCCCAATCGGTGTTGCTGCTCGCGTTGTTGCTCATGGATGTCTCCTGATGCGGTGTAATTCCGCAGAATTGTTCATAATCGATCAGTTTTGTAATCGTCTTGTTCGGGCCGCAAATCGGACAATCCGGATTCTTGCGAAGCTTGAGCTCGCGGAACTTCATCTTCAATGCATCGAACAACAGCAGCCGGCCGATCAACGGATCGCCTTTGCCGATGATCAGCTTCACCGCCTCTGTCGCCTGAATCACACCAATGATTCCGGGCAATATCCCCAGCACTCCGCCTTCCGCGCACGACGGAACGAGTCCTGGCGGAGGAGGTTCTGGATACAAACAGCGATAGCACGGTCCCTGCTCTGCATAGAAAACGGAAGCCTGCCCTTCAAAACGAAAGATACTGCCATAAACGTTCGGTTTTCCCAACAGAACACACGCATCGTTCACAAGATACCGCGTCGGAAAATTATCTGTGCCGTCGATGACCATGTCATAGTCTTTGAACAGATCCAGAGCATTTTCCGAAGAGAGCCTGGTTTCGTAACCGTCGAATCTGATAAACGGATTAATGTCTAACAAACGATCTCTGGCAGAATCCAGCTTTGGTCGCCCGACATCTTTGGTTCCGTGAATCACCTGACGCTGCAAATTGCTGGAATCGACAACATCGAAATCAACCAGTCCGATTCTTCCAACGCCCGCGGCAGCAAGGTACATCGTCAACGGAGCGCCTAGTCCGCCTGCGCCAATAGCAAGCACCTTCGCCGCCTTCAGCTTTTTCTGACCTTCCAACGCAACTTCCGGCATTATCAGGTGACGGCTGTACCGAGCCACTTCATCGCGGCTAAGCTCCACATCCTGAGCCTGATCCACGGCCGTCGATCCGCCTGCGATTGACGGAATGATACTAATCTCGTCGTTCTCTTTGATTGGGGTATTGAGATTTTGCCCGTAACGTATGTCTTCATCGTTGACGTACAAGTTGACGAAGCTTCGAAGTTTCCCCTCGTCATTGAACAGGTGTTTCTTCAACTCCGAATACCGGGTGATTAAATCATTGATAGCCTCACCTGCAGTCTCTCCACGGACTTGAACCGATTCTGCATTGCCGACATATTGCCGCAACGCAGTCGGTATAAAGATTCTTGCTGGCATCTTAATTTCTCCTAGAACACTATGTTTCCACAATCTCTTCGCTATCGAATCGCGAGCGATCCTCTACCATCACGAAAGAGTTCAGATCGATTGCCTTGCCACGCTCAACCGCCGTGATGATAAATGAATCCCACGGGAAAGTCGCGTGATCAAGATCAAATCCCGAAGGCCTTGCCGGATGATCCGGATGCGAATGATAGCAACCAATAATATCCAGACCGCGACTGCGAGCCGTACGCTGAGCCTTCAAAAACTCCCCAGGAGAAATCAAATAGCGATTGTGCCTGGCCTCGTCTTCGCGAGAATTAGCAATCGGCAGCAGGTCGGCCAACTCCTTCGTTCCCTCAATCATCTTTCCCAGCAGCAGCCCGCAGCACTCGTACGGATACGACTGCTCACCGTGCTGACGTATTCGATCAAGCAGTTCTCGCGTTACTTTTATCATTCTTCTGTCCAGAACTTGTCCGTCAAATATTTACTGCCGTCATCGCACAGAATTGTAACCACGATTCCTGATGAGAGTTTTTTGGCAATTTCGATGGCGGCGTAAACGTTCGCTCCCGAAGATACGCCCACAAACAGCCCTTCTTCGCGCGCCAGGCGCTTAACCATTCGATGAGCCTTTTCGGTGCTGACTTCCATCTGTTCGTCGGCGATCGTCGGATCATAGATTCCGGGCACGATTGCCGAAGCCATATGCTTCATCCCTTCCAAGCCGTGAAACGGAGAATCAGGCTGCATCGAGATCAATTTTATACTCGGGTTCAACTCTCGCAACCGCTTGGCGGTGCCGACGAACGTTCCGCTTGTGCCAAGTCCCGCCACAAAATGCGTAATCCGTCCGCGAGTCTGCGAGTAAATCTCTGGTCCTGTCGTCTCGTAATGGGCCCGCCAGTTTGCCGGATTGTTGTACTGGTCAGGATAAAAATAGAGGTCAGGATTTTCGGCGTACAACCGTCTGGCTTCTCGAATTGCTCCGTCAGAGCCTTCATACGGACTGGTCAGAACCAGCTCAGCCCCATAGGCCGCTAGAATCCGCTTGCGCTCTTCGCTGGCATTTTTGGGCAGACAAAGCTTAACCTTATATCCCCGTGCCGCACATATCCAGGCATAAGCTATCCCGGTGTTTCCCGATGTCGCATCCAGAACGATCTTGTCTTTGGTCAGTTTGCCGGTGCGCTCGCCTTCCAGAATCATATTCAGGGCAGGGCGATCTTTGACAGAGCCTCCTGGATTGAAATACTCAGCCTTTCCATATATTTCAACAGCGCCAAGCTCTGCGGTGACCCTGGCCAGTTTTATCAGCGGAGTATTTCCAATAAGGTCAGTGACTGTTGTGTTTGCTGTAGCGGTCCTGCTCATGATTTTATAAACCAGACCAATATATAAAACATAAAGAATAATATTAATTAAGACGCGGCTAGATATCAAATCGTAATGATTACTTGACTTAGCTATGTAATCCAACTATATATGAATCAATATATAGTTTTATGACTGAGATGAACATTAAAAAATTCATTCCGCTCAAGAGCCAATGGTTTCACATCATGCTGTCGCTAGCGGGTGGCGAACAGCACGGCTATGGAATTATGCAAGAAGTTTTTGAGCGCACCCACGGTGAAATCCGACTATGGCCGGCGACGCTCTATGGCTCGCTCAAGCGATTGATCGATGCCGAATTGATCGAAGAATCCGACAAACGCCCTGCGCCGGAACATGACGACGCTCGCCGCCGTTATTACCGATTGACCTCGCTCGGCAAGCGAGTGCTCGATGCTGAATCCGAACGCCTGCAGGAACTGGTTCGCATGATAAAGGTGAAACAAGGCATGGTGACCGGATGAACTTCGCACTCAGTCTCTACGTCAGATTAGCCCGCGCTTTCCCGCACGAATTCAAAATGGTTTATGGCTATGAAATGACCCAACTCGGTGAAGACATGGTCAAAGATATCGCCAAACGACACGGCATCGTCGGTCTGATTCGCCTTGTTCTGGACATAGCCATGCGATTGCCTATCGAGTATTTGAGCGAAATGCGTCAGGACCTTCGCTATGCAGCGCGTGGTCTGGTCAAATCGCCCGGGTTCGCTCTTGTCGGAATCGTTTCGATGGGCATCGGAATGGGACTGACGACATACGTCTACAGTGCAAAGTTGCAGCTACTGCTTCGAGCTTTGCCTGCGGCAAACGCCAGTCGCCTGGTACTGCCTGAAAGGCCGGTATCGTATTACTACATTGAACAATACCGCGATCAAAAGAGCCTCTTCACCGGAGTCGCCGCAGTCGAGCCCAGCGTTCCATTCAATATCACATTGCAAAATGACGTCGGTGCAAAACCAGAGCGCGTCTTTGGACAAATCGTATCGCCGGATTATTTTACGGTGCTGGGCGTCGAAGCCGCGCGCGGGCGTGTGCTCAACCCCGATCAGGACAAACCCGGCAACGCCGCGGTCGTGGTAATCACGGATCGTTTCTGGCGCAATCGTCTCAAAGGATCGCCTGATGTGATCGGACAGTCCATTCGTGTGAATGGTCAACCCGCGACCATTGTCGGAATCACCCCGAAAGATTTCAACGGCGTTCTTCCGATAAATCCGTCTGAAATATTTGTTCCCATCACCGCGCCGGCCGCAGTTGCCCCTGAACTCGCCAATGATGTTCTTCATCAGCGCAGCGCCAGAGACTTCCTCGCGTTCCTGTGCCTGGCACCCGGAGTCACAATCGAGTCTGCCGAAGCGGCCCTTGACGCGATCACTCGCAATCTTGATCAGCAAGACGCATCACAAGCCATTCGCGACGACAAAGGCAAGCACGTGACTTTGGTTCCCGGTGGAACGGTCGTGCCACTGCCAAGGGATATTAAACCGATAGTGTTGGGCTTTTTTATTTTGCTGATGGGTCTGATCATGACCATCGCCTGCATGAATCTGGCCAATATGCTGTTGGCGCGCGGAGCAAATCGCCGGAAAGAGCTTGCAATCCGACTGGCAGTCGGAGCCAGTCGTTTTCGAATCATCCGCCAGATGCTGACCGAAGGCATTCTGCTTTCGCTGTTGGGCGGTCTCGCGGGCTTCGCGTTTGGGTACGCGCTATGTGTGCTGAAGTCCCAGATAACAGAGCCGTCAGCCATTCCCACCGAACGGGACTTCATCCCGGATTGGCATGCCGTCGTCTTTGTATTCGCCCTGTCGGTGGCGTGCGGCGTCGGATTCAGCCTTTTGCCGGCACTGCGAGTCACGAAAGCCGATCTGGTCTCCTCACTGAAAGCAACTTCAGCGGGCGCGTTGCGCGGATACGGGCGTTTCGGCATGCGCAATTTGCTGATGGTAACGCAGGTTGCGGGATCGCTTATGCTGCTGCTGATTACAGGTTTCCTGGTGATAGGGATCAGCGAAGTCGGCACGGTCAAAACGAAATTCGATCCGAACAAAATGTACATGCTTTCGATCGACCCGATGCGGCAGGGCTACACTTCGGAAAAGTCCATAGCTTTTTTCGAAAAGCTTCCCGACCGCCTGAACAGCTCCGGAGCGACCCACAGCATAGCCTTTGCCGCGCAGCCTCCATTTTCAATCCAGGATCTGGACGACCCGACGCCATTCACCGCAGAAGATTCGCACGTTGAGATATCGGCAGTCAAGGAGACGGTGGGCGCGGGATATTTTGCGGCGCTGGATGAGAGCGTCGCCGGTCGCGACTTCACCGACACGGACCAGAAGGTTCAGCCGGACAGCTCAAAGACTTTGCCGATCATTTTGAACGAGAGCACTGCGCGCGGCTTTTTCGGCAATCGAAATGCGATTGGACAGCGTATCCGCGACGACAAAAATATCTACGAAGTGGTCGGAACGGTCCGCAACGTGAGCGCCGGACTGGCCGTTAAAAACATAGTTTACGTGCCGCTGACTGATCGCGATTTCGCCAGACCTCCGGCCGCAGGCATAGTCGTGATGGTCCGGCCGGAAAAGGGAGCAGAGAGCGGAACCGATGCGCTTTCTGACGTTCGACGGGAGATAGCCACCATCGATCCGAACCTGAATATATTTAATGTGCGAACATTTAGTGAGTATCTGGAGCGCAGCCGCTCTGCCGAACGTTTCGCCATCGACACCTATGGCGGAATAGGAATATTCGGTCTGGTGCTGGCCGCAATTGGTCTTGCGGGAGTTACGGCCTATGCCGTGGCGCAACGTCGCAAAGAGATCGGAATTCGCGTAGCGCTTGGCGCGACAAAAGCTCAGGTGCTTCGTCTGGTCTTGCGCGAAGGCACGACTTTGGTAGGCGTCGGAACAGTTCTCGGTTTTATCGGCGCGGTCATATTAGGGAAAATAATTTCTGCCGCGGCCAGTGAATTTGTCGAGTCGTTGAGCGTAGGTATGAACGATCCGCGTTTGCTAGCTGGCGCGCCGTTATTGTTGGCGATATTGGCAATGATAGCCTGTTACCTCCCGGCCCGCCGAGCCGCCAAAATCGATCCACTCAAGTCGCTGCGCGACGAATAACCCTGTATAGCCATGTAGCGTGGGCTTCCAGCCCGCGCACCTCTCGTTACAGATGGGCCGATTGTCACCACAACCTCGACGAATGCAGTTGTGGCGTATGCGTCTCGCTTGCGCCAGCCTTAGGAACGCGAATGTAAATCCAAAACACGCGTGTTCCGACACGTGCGCAATCGCGCGCGTTGCGCGACGACTTCGAACCGCGTGCTGCACACTAAGACTTTCTGCGGCTATCCCGCTTTGCTGGGCGGTGGCGTTTATGACCCACCGGAAGCTGACCTATATTCTTTCGCGGCTCCGCCGCTGGAAATTTCTTCATCGCTACGGCCGATGGCGTGCGCCCGAGCATACGCGCTAAATCGATCATCTCAGGATTGTGTTGATGCAATCTTCCCAAAGGCGTTCTACAGTAAAGTCGAAACGCACAACAACAGGTTGGAAGTATGAAGTGCGGCGAGTTCTCGCCGCTTTGGCGCGATCCGACTTGTTGGCTCAAAAAAGAAAGATTTTTTCCTTTAGCGGCGACGAGTCGCCGCATAATCCCTCTTCATCTTGCGCCGGAACTTTGTTTCGCTTATATTTCTCTATCGATGGGTGGCCCATGTCCGACATCTTTGCGTTGGTCGATTGCAACAATTTTTACGTCTCGTGCGAGCGCGTCTTCGACCACACTCTGCGCAACCGACCGGTCGTAGTCCTCTCCAACCTCGACGGTTGCATCGTATCGCGCTCTAATGAAGCCAAAGCCCTGGGCATCAAAATGGCCATTCCCGTTTTTCAGGCTCGCGACATTATCGAACGTAACAACGTCATTTTGAAATCTTCGAACTACGCCCTCTACGGCGATATGTCGCGCCGAGTGATGATGACCCTGCGCGAAATGTGCCCGGAAATGGAAATCTATTCCATCGACGAAGCCTTCCTCACCCTGAACGGTCATACTGAACCGCTCTGTAAATTTGGCCGGGCGATTAAGGAGAAGATTTATCAGCACACCGGCATCCCGGTCTCGGTCGGCATTGCGCCGACAAAGACCCTGGCGAAAACCGCCAATTACATTGCCAAGAAAAGCGAAAAGGCCCGTGGCGTTCTGGACCTCACGAACCCTCGCCACATCGAAGCGGCTCTTGCGCGCACTCCGGTTGAAGAGGTCTGGGGCATCGGCCGCCAGCATGGAAAACGGCTGCGCAACGCCAATGTTGTGACGGCTCTCGATTTTCGCAACCTGCCCGACTTCTGGATAGGACAGCAGATGGGGATAAACGGACTGCGCCTGGCGAAAGAGCTCCGCGGCATCGCCTGTCAGGGACTTGACCCGCGCGCGACGCCGCAAAAGAGCGCGCTTTGTTCCCGCAGTTTTGGCAAACAGATCGAAACGCTCTCTGACATGAAACAGGCCATAGCGACTTTCACAGCGCGAGCGGCCGAAAAGATCCGCCAGCGAAACCTGCAGGCGCGCACCGTGACTGTGTTTATGAGGACGAACCAGCATCGCCCGGACCAGCCGCAGTACGAGCACGCAGAGACGGAGCGGTTGCTCTACGCGTCCAGTTCAACGCAGGAACTGCTGCACGCGGCGCTCGGCCTAGCGGAACGAGTATTCAAGGAAGGGTTTCGCTACAAGAAAGCGGGTGTGATACTGAACTGGCTGCAGCCCAGCGCACCGACAGAGATCAGAATCTTTGGCGAGCAGGAGACAGAGCGTCAGCGCCGAGTAATGAAGCTGGTGGACCGAATAAACGAGCGCTACGGCCGCGACAGCCTGCGCTTCGCGATAACCGGTACGGACAATAAAGAGCAAGAATGGAAACACAAATTCGAGCACCGCTCGCCGTGCTTCACCACGCAGTGGGATCAGTTGCTGACGGTGACGTAGACCTGTGCCGGTCCGTTTGATATTGAATGGGTATTGCTCCCTCTCAACAAGAGACGTCTCGTCAGCTCCGTTCAGGAGAGTAAATGCGTCACTATGCTTTTACTTGCCTTGTTCGCGGACGTTCTGTCTTCAATAACGCTTCGCGAGTGTGATTAGACACTGCTGCGACGATACCGCAAAACGATTAGGGATTACCGTTCTTGAATATTTCTGCTTCGAAATTTTCGACAATTAAAGTTCGATCTTCAAAATATGACCCTAATGATCTTACATAAGACTGGAAACTTTCTGCTGGGTCACGTCTATGTTCAAGAAGAAAACCTAATAATCCTTGTACGTCATATTGTACAGATAGAAGAATTTCTTTTGCTAAGAGAATCGCGCTCCCAAAATGCCTAATATAAGCATCCGCTCCAAGGGAGTTGATGAATAATTTCATCTCTCGCATATCAGCCTCCAACAGTAGGCCGCAGAATCGAGACACCAAGGTTAGACGGTCCTCCAGTTTCCTATAATCATAGCCACGCCCAAAGATCTCAATTGGTACATTAGTATCGAACATAACTTCTTGGATATACTGAACGGATTTGTAAAGTACTTTAGCGTATCCATGCCCAGCTGATGCGATAAAGAGCTTTGAGTTCGACAGCCTAGTTATGTCGTCCTGTGATGTAAACTCACGCACCGCATCTGACCAGAGTAACCTCTTTGGCTTAAGAAGCATCTCATTGAGGGCATCCAATATAAGATCCAAGTTGTACCCGAAACCAGTGAGAAGTGACACAAGAGCGTTTAGCTTCATCCCCCTGTCATCGTTCATTAAGACTGCCTTTAAAATTCTAAGTTTAATAAGATAGCCCGCCGCTGGTTGCTCTTTAACCTGAAACAGGTTGTCAATAATGCCGTTAGGAGTCCAAGTATATGTCTCTTGATTACCAATGATCATTGCACGGATAATATCATTTTTGCTCGGGCCCGATTTTTCAACACCAGACTTTCCGATTTCATAAGGATCGTAAACGCTGTTGTCGATCAAGTGCTGAGCTATTATCAAAGCCTTCCGTACGCTTCTTCCTGTAAACGCTAAGAAGAACGAAGTGAACCAGTCGCGAGAAAAATTCGCGTCCCTGAGAGTTTTTATTCCTGTTGCTAGAGTTGGAAGTTCTGTTGGTGGATAAAATTTACCGTAATCATTAAATTGAGACAAGAACTCGTTGATTCTGCCTTGAATGACGTCCGCCGGGGATGGACCACAATATGCAACTATGTCATACAACTCGGATACTCCGTCATCAAAGGTTTGGTGAAAGGTAGTTTGCCGGGCTGTAACGACGATTCTTGTTTTCGATAACCTTGCAAACGGCTTAATAACCATTTTAACCGCTTGCTGTACCATCATTGGTTCCCGGTCTATATTGTCGATGACGATGAGTAAACAATACGGGTGGTTTGTATAAAATCGTTCACGTATATAGCTTAAGAGGGTGGCGAGATAAAACCTTCGTAGATTCTTGTCTGATTTTAAATCCTTTCGTATGGCTTTGCGTTTATCTATTGCTGACGCATAGTTTCTTTTAAGAGAAGTTGAATCAGCCTCATCATCTCTTAACCTTGCTCGAATAAACGAAACCGCGGCGTTTTTATGATACGTACTTGCTTCGGCATTAATGATTTCCTCCCAGACAGTTCCAACTTCCTCCTCTAGTTGCAAATAGTTTTTGTCTTCCAATTCATGTTCGACCCTACTGCATAGAGCCTCCGAAAATGTTTCTTGAGCTTTATTAAAGTCATTCTCAGTAAACAAGGCTTCACCCCAGTCCAATAGGTCGAGATATATCGGGGCAGGACACTTGGCCAAGTTTTCAGAATCGGCATGCCGAATCAAGCGCAGGACGCGTGTTATAAAAAAGTGACAAAACGACGTCTTTCCGACACCGATTCCGCCAACAATGTACAGTAAGTTGTAAGGAGAGTAGATGATTTTGTTTATCAGATATTGCTCGTTAGGCCCGTACTCACTCGAAAAAGCATCAAGCAGATCGTTCTTGTGATGCAAGAACTTCTCGTCTACTTGTACTCCATACCTCTTTTCTGGAGGCTTACAACTTTGAACAAACGATAGCCCTCTCGACCCATCAAACATTTTAGTTGCGATATTATCTAATGGGCTATGCGTCCGCGTTGTTCGTGTGCTTGCTGAGCATAGATCTCTGAGCGGTTTATACATTTTCGATCCTCTCTGGCGATAACTGAAGGAGCAACTTCTCAAGCGCGCCACGAAAAGCGATAAAATGAGTTTGCGCCAACGTGGCTTGGTAAGTGTTAAGATTCTGCAATATATTAGTGAAACAATCTATTTCCTTGCTCAATAACTGCGACACTTCAGGTTCGGCATTGAGAAGTTTTTGGTTACACGCTGAGAGAATTCCAGCGAGTTCTCGCAGGTCTGTATCAAGGCTGCGGTTGATTTCTCTGAATTGCCGTCTTTCCTCCCACTCATTATCAGAGTGCGGAGGCAAGTCGATAAGCATTATGGCGCTAGCATTATTCTTAGCATGACTCAACTGTTGCATTGCCGTTAATCTCATGGCCGAGGCCTTTCGCTGAAATTTGATATTTTCTGAAATATGCGATGTGCCTACTGCAGCGATTGATAAAACAAAGGAGGCGAATATCTTCGTGGATTCCTCGACAAACTTCGCTTTATTTAACGTCACGCTACCACTGGTAAAATATATTATGGCTAAGTACGCAAGTGGCAGAAGGATCAGAAGAAATAAGCTGAGATGTAAGATCTGACCCCATAAGTCGCGTATTTTAATTTTGAGTCCTGCCATAAGTCTACCTTTGAATATCCCAAATTCTCGACTCAAGCCCGGGTGGTTCGATAATAAACTCTGCAATCCTAGCTAAATTAACATGACGAAGCACAGAATGAACTTGGCAGACCTGCGGATCAAAAAAGACTGGAGTTCCGCTTAACGAGAACTCTGAGATCTTCCGTAACAGCTGATATAATAGAAGTCTCTATAGACCCGAAGTAACGAGCCATCGCACGCTTGCACTTGGAGAATAACATCGCGCCGCAAATTGTCAAGCGTTATGTTCGCTGGGTTTCAGAGGCACCCAAAGTCAGTAGAAAATTAGCTAACAGTTTCAGTGACCGTACTTCTAAATTACCTGCGCCTTCTTTCAATAATGCCATCGCTTATCTGAAGGCTACTTCGATGTAGCCGTTCGCCACACTGTTTTTTGAGTTGACGCTGTCGAAAATGCCTTAGACGTCCGTCTGAGCTACGGTTATCGCAGAGCATAATCACCAACAACTCCAAATACGCGCGGACATTGCGGACGCATTATCGAACGCAACTGAAGGAATGCGAAAGAATAAATTTGAGTACGTAAAGCGATCATCAGCCCTATTATGTTGAGTGTTAATTCAGGAACGTCAGAAAATGCTCAGTCCCTAGAACTTAGATTCTTGCTTTTTCCGCCCGTCGGTTTCTTGTCTAAAGCCGGGGATTCCGACGGTGGTGGATCGACTGATTCAGCAGGCGCTATATCAGGTACTATCACCAATCTTTGAGCCAGACTTTTCTGAATCGAGCTACGGATTCCGCCCCGGACGAAGCGCGCATCAGGCGGTGTTAAAAGCCCGTCAGTATGTAGCAGAAGGACGGCGGTGGGTAGTAGATATGGATTTAGAGAAGTTCTTTGACC
>DASRDY010000211.1:0-24343 GCA_035652355.1 Blastocatellia bacterium | reverse complement strand
GTTTGTCGCTGCGCTCATAATCGAGATCGAATGAAACCTTCTCTACCCTGGAGCCCTTTTTGATGGCCGGTTTGCCATAGTAGGCTAGCGGCTCAGTCGTCTCAGCAAGTTCCTGCTGCCAGAACGTCTCTGCTGCCTTATATTCCGCTGAATGTCGGTGCTGCCGTTCGTGCGCGAGATAGTCGCTGAATTGGCCGATCTGGGAGACCGGTGCTGACTGCCCTTTAGCAAAGCTCTCGTAAATCGGCAGAAGATTGCGAAGAAGAACAGAGATCGACCAGGCATCGATAATCAGATGGTGCGCATTGAAGTAGAGTACGAACTGTCGTTCGTCCAGTTTTATCAACACGCAATCGAACAAGCGCTCCGCCAGATTAAATGGAATCACACACCGGGCACGCGCCCACTGATGCAGCTTCGAGCGAGGGTCCTTACCAAACGAAAAGTCCAAGTGATCCAGATTCCATTCAAGAGTCGGCAATACTTGCTGTTGTGGAACGCCGCCTTGCTCTGTAAAAACCGTGCGCAGGGCGTCGCTGGAATCGACAATGGCGCGAAATGCCTTTTCCAGGTGTTGCAGATCCACTGAACCTGACAAATTGAGAAAACATGGGATGTTGTAAATTGGCGCTTCAGGATCCATATTCTGGCCGAGCCAAATGATGACCTGATTTCTGGTGAGGTTTGAACGATCACAAATTTCAGTTAATTCATCAACCGCCTCTTCTGATATTGATTGGGCTGGGCCAATCTCGGCCAGATAAGACGAAAGTGTCAGATCGGGTCTGGCTACAAAGCTTTCGAGCAGGTGCTGGAAATCACTGAGCAAATGTTGAACGAATTCGGCCGCAAAGCGCCGCGGATCGTAACTGATTCCCAGAAACAATTGACGTCCTGCCTGGATCAAAACAGAGATCGGATTGCTGATCTGCAGTACGCCGCGTGGTTCCTCAATCTTTAAACCGATGTCCTTTTCCATTCGCGCGGGAACAGAGCTATTGAGAGAGGACATATCGAACGCCAGGATGCTTTCAACTAGAGGAACACCGCGTGGCGCGGCGCTCCATTTTTGAACTTGCGATAGCGGAGAGTAATCGAACCGCAACGCTTCTGCCTGTCTGGATTGTTGATTGCTGAGCCATTGCAGCAGGCTGGTCTCAGAATCAATCTCAACTCTTACAGGAAGAGTGCTTACGAAGAGTCCCAGCATCGACTCAACGCCTTCCAGATCGGCGGGGCGACCGGAAACGACCGCTCCGAAGAGCACGTCAGTACGACCGCTATAGCGGCTGAGGACCAGCGCCCAGGCTCCCTGCAGGATTGTATTTAAGGTGACGCGATTGCTCCGAGCGAACGATTGCAAAGCATCAGTCGTTTCCTTTGACAGTTGTACTCCGGTTCTCTCATACGTTGTGCCGCTTTGTTCTTCCTGTTCCGCAGACAGCGCTTTCCCCAAAGCTATAGGAGACGTAAATCCTTTCAGGGTGCGTCGCCAGAACTCCTCAGCTTTTGTAATGTCCTGCTGTTGCAGCCAGTGTATGTAGTCGCGAAATGGACGAGTGCGAGGAAGTCGTGGTTTCCGACCTCTGCAGTACGATCTGTAGCTTTGAAAGAGTTCCTTAATCAGTAATCCTTCAGACCAGCCATCCATCAGGATGTGGTGCCACGTCCAGATCAGCCGGTAGGTCTCATCAGTGAACTGAATCAGGACTAATCGCATCAACGGCGGTCGTGTTAGATCGAACCCCTTTAGCAAATCTTTGCTGAGATATTCGCGAAGCTTTTCTTCCTGATCGGCAGGCGACAGCCCACGCCAGTCTTTCTGCGAAAGCAATACGCTAACCTTTGGTTCAACCACCTGAACAGGTTTTTTCAGGTCTTCCAGAAGGAAGAAAGTACGCAAGATCGAGTTTCTGTCGACGATCTCTTGCCAGGCAGATTGCAGGGCGGCAATGTTTAAATCACCTCTTAGCTGGTGAGTCGTTTGTTTGACGTAAACTCCTGATCCTGGTTCCAGCAAGGTGTGAAAAAGCATACCTTCCTGCATCGGTGAGAGCGGATAAAAGTCCTTAACCTTGCTCATATCGCAATCTTCCTTTGATGTGCCGCTGTTGAGTTAACGTAAGTTTGGATTTATAGATTCGAAGTGATAACTTTCAGACAGAAGAGGTCATCGGCCGCTTTTGGTGATAAGCGTCTTGATCTTCTCAATATCGTGCTGGTCCAGGTTGAAATCGGAAATTTCAGGTTCTGAATCGGTTTCTATTTTTTCAGATAATAAGCGTTTAATCAGTGTGCGCAGTTCCTCCGCGAAACTAGCGGCAAGCCGTTCAATTGTGGACCTGGCGAACCGTTGGGCGTCGAATAAAAGATGGAAATGCAGCCGACCGCCGGACAGGCAGCCATATACCTCTAATGGATGCAATAAGTGAGACCTGCGACATTTCAGGTACTCGCCTAACTCCCCAGACTTTTCAAACAGCGAGGATTCCAGCGTCAGAGAGTAGATCTGATCGAGATAAGCGAAACCTATATCAGATTGCATCAATCTTTCGACAGTCTCTGCCGAGACTGGATCAGAACCGAGGAATCGCAATATTCCATAACCCAGGCCGTGATTCGGTACGTTCTCAATTTTCTGCCGGATCGATTTCAAAGCATCGGCCAGTTCGTCGTCATCATTGACAGTTAAAGCAACCGGATGAGATATCGTTACAGGCCCAATAGTCCGAGAGAGATCAACGCCCTCGCTCATCACGGTCCTGACATTTCGTTCGAGATCGATCAGTACCCGATCACCGCCCGTCCAGCGCCTGATTACACGCGCGAGAGCGATCAACGATATGTCTGACCACGGAAGCGGTGGAGGCTCTGAATCTCCACTCGCCGGAGGATCCATTTCGTCAAACCCTAATGATACTGAAACAGTTTCCGGCGCAGCAACTGATTCCACTTCGTCACGGTCGAACAGCAGTCCAGGGAATTCCTGGCCTAGTTCGCTCAGCCAGTAATCTCGTTCCTGCTGCGGCTCTTCGGAGGCCGCATAGTCAACGAGCCTTTCGGACCATTCCTTGAAAGAGGTGCTCTTTAGCGGCAATCGTATAGATTCACCCTGACGTAGCTGCTGATAGGCCATCTGGAGATCAGATAGCAAAATATGTCTCGACGGATCGTCCGCCGCCAGAGGATGAATTGCGATCAATAACCGTGGCGGTTTATTGTCGTTAAATCGTAAAAACGCAGCTTGCAGAATCGGCCCCTGAGAGAGGTCCATCGAAGCTTGCAGACCCGTCAGGACACTGTCGATTGCAACGTCCAATTCAGATTCGCCTAAATATGTCAGGTCTATTCGCGCCATTAGTTGATCCTCTTCGGTGGCGGCGTTTACCTGTTCCCAACCTGAATCATCTTTCGTGAAGCGAAGCCGAAGCGCGTCGTGATGTAAAACGAGTTGCTCCAATGCCTGTTCCAGCAAGTCAGGATCGGTTTCAGGTTGCAGTTCAACGATTAGAGTCGAGGCCTGGTGAACAGGATCAGTAATACAGCTTGTTAACCATCGCTTCTGAGTAGGTGTGATGTGCACATGTCCTGACACAGGGCCCTGCTCAGCCTGAACAAGCGAGTGACGGCTGAGCCAATCGGCCAATTCCACTATTGTTTGGCGTTCGAATATGTCCATAGGAGCCACGCGCAACCCCATCTGGTTCGCGCGTACTGCAACCTGGACTGCCAAAATGGAATCTCCGCCTAGCTCAAAGAAGTTGTCATTCACGCCCACCTGTTCCAAATGGAGAGCCTTTTGCCATATACCCGCCAGCATCTCTTCTATGGGCATTTGAGGAGCGACGAACATATCGTCCACTTCGGGCCGCTCGGCTCCGGGCAGCGGCAGCGACTTCCGATCAACTTTCCCGTTGGCAGTCAATGGTAGAGCACCCATGACCACGAACGCAGACGGTACCATGTACCTGGGCAATCTATCTTCCAGAAAATTCCTGAGTTCGTTTGTTGTAATCGTTTTAGACTGATGCGGGACCAAATACCCAACCAGTCGCTTGTCGCCAGGTTGTACTTCGCGGACGACCGCTACTGCCTCATGAACGTCAGGATGCTGCAGCAGATGTGATTCAATCTCGCCAAGCTCAATTCGATACCCGCGAATCTTGACTTGATGATCGATACGGCCGAGGAATTCAATTATCCCCTCGTGCAAATATCGACCGAGATCCCCGGTTCGATATAATCGTGCTCCCGGTTTGTCTCCGTGCGGATCTGGAACAAATACCTGCGCTGTGCGAGAGGGATCTTTCAAGTATCCTCTGCCGACGCCTATACCCGCAACTCCAACTTCACCTGGCATGCCCGAAGGCGTAGGTTCGAGATTTTCGTCGAGAATGTAAATCCGAATGTTTCCAACCGCAGGCCCTATCGGCATTACCGATACGCTCGTATCCGGAGGATCCGAAATAGCGTAGTGAGTTACATCATCAGAACACTCGGTAGGTCCATATGCATTGAGCAGTGGAATATCCGAGTGGAGTGTCAGCCATTGACGGGCCAGATCCGGCTGCAGAGCTTCACCTGTAACCAGCAGCCATTTCAGCGAAGACAAATCAAAGCGCGAATCGGACGGCATGATCTCCATTTCAAGCATCGCTCGAAGCAAAGTGGGAACGGTTTCGAAAATTGTGATGCTTTCACGTTCAATCAGCCGTCTTAATTCCAGCGGGTCGCGACAAGCGTTGTCGTCAACGATGTGTACTTGCCCGCCGACAAGCAACGCAGCCAGGAACTGCCAAACAGAGATATCGAACGATTGAGGAGCCGTTTGCGCAACAATGCTGTTATGGTCTAACTGCAAGTCAGCTATTTTGACGAACAGGTGATTCATCATGCCTTGCTGCTCGACCATCGCTCCTTTTGGCGTGCCTGTCGAACCCGAGGTGTAAATGACATAGCTCAGGTTGCGAGCGGATGATTCGATGGAAAAATCATTCTCCTGATAACTGTCGGACAGGAGTTTGTCGAGCTGAGCAACGGTAGGCGCGCAATCGACGGTCATTAAATCCAGAGTGTCAAACAAATCTTCAATACAATCATTAGCAACCAATACCAGAGGGCTTTCACTCTGGCTCAGAATCTGGGCCAGACGTTGGCGAGGCGCTAAAAGGTCGAGCGGCAAATAAGCGGCGCCAGCCTTAAAAATCGCTAGTATTGCAGTAACAAAGTTGATCCCTCGCCGTGCGAGCAAGGCAACCACCGATTCTTGAACGATACCTGCGGAACGTAGGTAACTAGCCAATCCATTTGCGGCCGCATTGAGACGAGCATAGGTGACTGACTGACCGTCTATCCTAATTGCAATGCTGTCAGGGGCTCTTTGAACCTGCGACTCAAACAACGAGGCAAACGTTTCCTGATGAGGGAAATCCCTTTCGGTCTGGTTGAAGCCATGAAGAATTTGAAACCTTTCTTCCGGAGTTAGGAAATCAACGTAATGCAACAGTTGACCAGGGTCATCAAGAAAGCTGTCTATCACACGTCCCAAATGTTTGATCGACTGATCGCGTTGGAGCGGCTCAAAAACATCGCAGTGGGTGTCGAGATCAACAATCAATTCGGCCTCAGGTGTAACGCGGACCTGAAGCGTCAAACTCTCGTGACCGTATCCCGAATGTACCCATTCCTGAATAGAACGCGTATTAGCAAATTCGTATTTGAAGGGTGTGTTGATGTAATTAAACACCACGTCATACGCATTCTTTTGCAGGGCGTTGCCGACTGGATACTGACTGTGTCGGAGCATCGTGATAAATTCGGACCTTACTTTCCGAATCAACGACAGGAACGTCTCGCCCTTTTCGAGAACGATCCGGAGAGGAAGCACGTGCATAAAGAGGCCGAGGGTCTCTTCATTTGATTTTCGATTGTGGACGGGAACGCCCAGCGAAATCTGGCTACTTCCGCTTATGCGATAAAGGTATGCGCACAAGACCGCAGTCAGGACGCAGAACAACGAAAGGTCAGCGGATAGTGTAAATATTTCTTTGTCGCGAGCAGCCTCTTGCAATTGTCGCGATAGATCTGGTCCGAGCTCGAATGTCGTCCGATCCACGCGCGAACTGCGTTTGACCACCGGTCTTCCATAGAAGGCGATTGGTTGGACGGCTTCGGCAAGCTTTTGATTCCAATATTCTTCTGATTCACGAGCTCTGGGCGATTCCAGATATTCCAGTTCGCTGCGGACGTAATCCCGGAAGCTGGGCCGCGCGGGTGCGGATTCAAGTCGGCCTTCCCGTGACAGGCAGTAGTAATCCGAAACCAATCGCTGAGTCAGCGTTACAGACCGAGCATCTGCAAGAATGTGCGAAAGACCGATGTAGAGCCCGCATTCCTGATCGGCGAGTTTGATAAGTGCGACATCGAACGGCCGTTTTTCCAGATCGAATGGTGACCGACAACGTTGCTGAGCCCATTGACGAAAGGCCGCTTGCGGATCGTCCATGGAGCTGAAATCCTGATACTCCAATTTGCAATCAACCTTGGGAAGAACACATTGATAAGGTATTCCGTCCTTTTCCCGGATTACAGTTCGCAACGCATCGTTGTTTTCAGCCAGTTTGATAATCGCTTGCTCCAGGTGATTGCGATCCACCATCTCCGGTACAATCCAGAAACCGGTCTGGTTATAAATCGGCGCCTCAGGATTGAATTTCTGCCAGGTCCAGATTCGCTGCTGATACCTGGTCAGGCTTAATATCTCCGGCTCTACAGAAATGCTGGCTGTCGGTTCCGACTCTTGCGTGATTACTGAAGATGCGGAAGTTAAACGCGGCAGTGCAGAGAGCCGGACTTCAGGGTCTTCTACGATTGCCTTCAACAGCACCTCGAAATACTGCATCCAGCTTTGTATCGTGCTCTCGTCAAACAGCTCCGGATTGTAATTCCATCGGAAGAGCAACTCGTCCGGTCTTTCAGTGACATCCAGGGTTAGATCAAACATCGGAGCGGGACTTGGATTGTCTATCAGCCTTGCTTTCAATTGATGGAACTCGAATTCACTGGATCCGCGATCAAGATGAAACTTCACCGAGACTGGAGAAAGACGTCCGGGTTGCCATTGCAATTTCAACGATCGATATAATTTGCTCAGCGAAAAATCCTGGTGCTCAAAGGCATCCCACATCTGACCTTTGACATAAGCGAGAAACTCAGAAAACGTGGGATCGCTGGTTATTCGACTGCGCAACGCGAGTGGGTTCAGGCGAAATCCGATTAAATCTTTGTCGTTGACGCCGGCCTTATCCGTCGTGGTGATTGCTACGATAAAATCCTGCTGGTCAGTTAATTTGTGCAGCAGTACTTTAAACGCAGCCAGCATCATCAAGAAGCCAGTGCAGCGTTTCGTTCTGCAGAACCTATAGATGTCCTGCGCGATCGGATTGCCGAGCGTCACAGCGTAGCGCCGACGTTTGAATGTCTTTACTAATGGCCGCGGCCGGTCGGTGGGCAAATCGAGGGGCTGTAAATCTCCTTCGAATACTTTCATCCAGTAGGTTTCGTTATCGTTCGCATTGACGCTGGTCTGTTGCTGGGATTGTTGATCTACATAATCGCTGAATTGTCTGGCAGCAGGTAATTGTCCGCTTTCGCCCAAACAGTGTGCGGTATAAAGCGCTTTCAAATCTCCTACAAAAACACCAACTGATTGACCATCGACGATACTATGGTGATAAGTGAAAATCAGAACGTGGTGATCCTGTTCAAGCCGAGCGAGGCGGAATCGAAATACGGGACACTGCGCCAGATCGAACGCGCGGCCCATCTCGGCCATTGACCAGGTATTGAATTCTTGCTCACGTTCCTTCCCGTTTAAATGCGAAAGATCGAGAAAAGGAACCTGGACCTTCATTGAAGGGTGTATAAGCTGATGCTCTCCATTGGAATCGAATGTGATTCGAAGCGCCTCGTGGCGGTCGACAATGTCCTGAAGCGCCTTGCGCATGGCCTCGACATCCAGCGAGCCGCGCAAGTCCAGCATAACAGATTCGTTGTAACCGCTGTTGGCATCTTCGCTTATCTGAGCCAGTGCCCAGAGTTGTTTCTGCCCTTCGGTCATAGGCAGTCTTCGAACTTGAAGGGTTGTGTCTGGGCGAGGTTGATTCGTTAATTCAGTCTCAAGAACATAAATCGGCTCCTGTCCTTTGGCGTCGGATGGCGAGGAGTTTTCCGCAGGAGCCTGCTCATAGCGCCGCTTTAATTCGTTAGTGTAATGGAGGCTCTCAAGCGCGAGATCAATATCGACACCAAAATCGACTAGACAGCAAATCTCGTCCACTCCCGCCTTTATTAACCTGTCGACTACAGCGGTGCAATAATCCGGAGTGCCAATCAAACCAACATTGTGAACATAGTGTTTGTAAGCGCCGCCGAAGACGTACTCCATATCCTCTTGCGAAAGATTGTCCAGGTCAACGCGCCGGTTATTATTGGGAACGGTGGCGTTTTTTAAACCGAACGAAGCTTTAAAGTATTCATAGAGCGGTTTGCGAATTTTCTGACGCGCCTTTTCGAGATCATCGCTCATTAGGGTGTGAACTTGAACCGTGACATGTCCAGTTCCCGGCCCGTGATGTTCGAGAACCGATTTACGATAGGCGGCTATCTTCTCGGCCACTTCGTCAAAACTCTGACCCATGAAATTGGTAAGGAAACCTGCTCCCATCTGGCCAGCTTTTACACTGGATTGCGGAGAAACTATAGTAAGCCAGAATGGCAGCTCTCGCTGCTTCGGCATTGGAACAAGCCTTACGCTGGTGTTTTCGCCGTTGCCTGATTTGAATGACAACGATTCGCCGCGCCACAACCTGCGGACAACATCAATTCCTTCATCCATTATGCGGCGGCGGTCTTCGTACGAATCAGGGGCAAAGACAAAATCGTTGGGATGCCAACCTGAGGCAAAGGATATTCCTACTCGTCCCTGGGATAAGTTATCGACCATCGCCCATTCCTCGGCAACCCTGACGGGGTTGTGCAACGGCATCACGACACTGCCGGCGCGGATGTTGAGGCGTTGCGTTTCCCTGGCAATCGCTGCGGCTAAAACAGAAGCATTGGGTGAGAAGCCGCCGAATGAATCGAAATGGCGCTCGGGAATCCAAATGGCGGAAAAACCGTGATCGTCAGCATACCGGGCGCCGCGAAAGATCAGGTCGTACTTATCTGCTCGGAACTCGGGCTCATAATTACCGAAATAATAGAGACTAAATTCAACGGGCTTTTTCTTTTCCAGTGGCACATTTGAAGGAGCCGGTGCAGGTTGAACCGATACAGACGGCCAGGATCGTAATTCTGCACTGCTACACCGGGTCTCAGGAGTTTTATCAGGTGTTTTAGGAATCGCGGTTGAACCGTTATCTGATTGTCGAAGCTCGGCTCCGCTGGCACTGGAAGCGTATTGTGACGAATTCCCATTGCCAGGAGTCTTTGCTCCGCTGGCAGATCGTACCTGGCCTCCGCCGGGGCCGTTAGTAGGGCGCGGCAGAAAACCGCCGCCTTGCATATTCTGAACCGTGTCAATAACGGTCTGGATAATCTTCTGAACATCGTCGTGTGAATGCGCGGTGGAAAGGTAATAATTTCCACCTTCCCAGGTAAAGAGGCCCTTTTGAATCAGGTGATAGAAAAACAGCTCTGTATGTTTCATCCCCTGGCCAAAGACGAAGCGGAACAGCGATCCGAAGTGCACCACATTAATTGGCACTGAGTTACGCTGGAAGTATTCGTTAAGGGTGGTCGCCAGATAAGTTGTCTGCCGATTCAGCGCTTCCTGTAAACCTGGCCCGGCTTCCTTAATATGGTTGAGCACGGCAGAAGCGGCGGCCATAGATAACGGGTGCTTGAAAAACGCGGCTGCAAAAAAAGTTTTATCAGCCTGCGGATACGAAGCATCTCCGAAATTCCACCGACCACCATCAAATGCGTCCATAAAGACCGATTTGCCGGCCACTACTCCTATCGGGAGTCCACCGCCGACAATCTTGCCGTATGTGGCAATATCCGCCCTTATATCGAACCAATGCTGAGCGCCACCCGGGTGAATGCGAAAGCCGGTAATCATTTCATCAAAAATCAACGCGGTTCCCGAATGCTCAGTCAATTGCCGCAATTGGCGCAGAAACTCTCGCGGTTGAAGATCAGGCCTGCGACTTTGCACTGGTTCGACCAGAACGGCGGCTAATTCGTTGGCATGCGCCTGGAGAACTTCCAACGATTTAGGATCGCCATAGTCAAGCACTAACACATCTTCAACGGACTTAGGGTTCACTCCCGGAGCAACAGGGACAGTACGTATCTGCCCGGCAAAATTTATCGGGCGGGCTAATGTTCCGTCGGACCACCCATGGTAGGACCCCGCAAACATTGCGATTCGATTACGTTGGGTAACAGTGCGAGCTATACGTACAGCCCCCATCACCGCTTCTGTTCCCGAATTGCAAAAATTGACACGTTCTACACCTGTCAACTCGCAAATGAGAGCCGCCACCTGCCCGGTTAACTCAAGCTGAGGAGCAAGAGCCAACCCCTGATTCAATTGCTGTTGAATTGCCTGCGCGATGAAAGAAGGCGAGTTACCAAAAAGATTAACGCCATAACCCATCGAAATGTCGAGATATTCGTTTCCATCTACGTCCCATACCTTCGATCCTTCTCCACGATTGCCGTAAATTGGATAGACCAGCTCCTTAAATAAATGACTGAACCCCACTGAGAGTCTTGAGTCCGCAAGCGAACCGCGGCTGTTCGCGGCTATGCGCTTCGACTCTCGAGTTCGCTCAATATAGCGCCGTGAGAATTCTTCAAGATACTCTTCCTGAATCTGAGGCAAACCACGTTTGGTGCTGACGTCGAGCGGTTTGTGAGGTAGAAACGAAGGCGTTTCGAATTTCGGAGTCACATCAGACGCGGCAGGCGAAGGATTCATTCCTGCCGCATTGATTTTGACATTAAATCCAATGTTTCCGTTTGTCGCCTCGCTTGTTGATTGAGGTAATTTGGCGGCCGATACGACCGCTGGTATCGCAAGATCTGCGGACGAGTCCATGCGTGTCTGTTGTTGAAGCTCTGTCGGTGTACCTGAAAAACCTGTCGGGCTCATCCTCTGCATGATTTCCAACTGCTGAGATATGATTCTGAGCTGATATGAATAGAGATCTGTCGGTAAGGCGCCATCGACATAATTATTCTGCACCCCTCTGCTGAACGGCGCAGCAAGCGACACTGCGGAATCAACGCGCACCGGAGATGCAGGTTCTGATGAGGACTGGGTGGGCTGGAACAAAATCGTTTCTTGTTCCGCGGTTTCCGCCTCAAAATCAGGCTCTTTTGCCTGAGCAGCATATTGCTTCGGCACGGCAATCGCGTTTGCCACTGCAGTTGTGCTTTGCGCTGCAGCGGCGGCCGCGGCCTTGGGCTTTTCAACAACAGGGTCAGGCGCAAACATATGGCTCGGCAACTTTTCGTCAAGGTGCGCCGCTACCGCCTGTATCGTAGCGAGATCGTCGAACAATTGCCGGTAGGGTATCTTCAATCCACAACGGTTTTGAATGGCCTGGGTGAACTGGATAATCAGTAGCGAATCCACGCCCAGATCGAAAAAGTTGATGTGAAGATGCTTCTCGCTGGTGGTAAATCCAGTCAGTTCGTGTACGACGGAATGCAACATGTCGATAATAGCACTCCGTCGCGCAGAGCCGCCTGACGAGGAGGTTGTTAGTTGCTCGGGCATGATCGCCTCCAATTCTTTAGTTTCAACAGAAGACTGGAACTCAACGTCTCGCCTCGAATAATCCTCAATCGACACGGACGAACCCTTTGTTGAAGCCTGAACCCAGTACCTCTTTTGCTCGAACGGGTAGGTAGGTAAGGACACATGCTTACGCTTAGTGCCCTGGTGAAAATGAGACCATTGAACAGGCAGTCCCGATAGCCAGAGCGAACCCAGCGCCTTGAGAAGATGATACTGCTCGTCTTCTTTTTTATTAAAAGGCAGAGAGGACAGGATCACCTGCCGACTTGACGCTTCCACCTGCTGCGCGGCGAGATTGCTCAAAACCTGGCCTGGTCCGACCTCTAGCATTATCGCGTCTGGCTCCCGCAGCAGGTGGCTGACGCCGTCAGAGAATCGCACCGTCTGGCGCAGATGTTTTAGCCAATAATCTGGCGCGCAGACCTCGGCATCAGTAATCCACGTACCGGTAACATTCGACAGATACTTAATTGAAGGCGGCTTCAGCTTTATTCCTTCCAGATGCTGCCTGAACCTGCCCAGAATGGGATCCATCATCTGCGAGTGCAGGGCGTATGAAGTCTGAAGCATCGTAGACCGGATGGACTTTTCGCGAAGCCGTTCTCGAAATTCAATTACGGACTTTGACGATCCGGATACAACGCATTGTGATGGCGAATTAACGGCTGCCAACGACAGATCATCGCGCAGTAGATCTATTAAATCTGCCTCTGGCAAATTAACAGCCAGCATCTTTCCTTCAGAGCAACTGGCCATTAGCCTTCCGCGCAACACTACCAATGTCAGAGCGTCTTCCAAAGCGATTGTGCCGGCGAGGCAAGCCGCGACGTATTCTCCAAGGCTGTGTCCGATCATCGCTTCAGGTTGGACACCCCAATGGATCCACAACCTGGCGAGGCAGTATTCAATTGCAAAGAGGGCTGGCTGGGTGAATTGAGTTTGGCCGAGTTTGTGTCCTGCCTCCTCAGTTGTCTCTGCAGTCGGATAAAGGAAATCCCGAAAATCGAGACCAAGTGAAGGTTTCAGAATCTGAGCGCATCGATCTACAAGATCACGGAAATACGGTTCCCAGTCATAAAGACCAGCGGTCATATTCGCGTATTGAGTTCCCTGCCCAGGAAACATGAACATTACCGGCCGAAATCCCGGCTTTCCAAAAGCCGTCAACAGACGACTGGGATCACGAGTCGCCAAAACATCCACGGCATCAAAGCGGTCGCGGCATACAAACATGCGCCGGTGTTCCAGCACCTTCCTGCCAACCTGAAGCGTGTAGGCTACATCTGCAATATCCGCACATGACGAATCGTTGATGTACCGAGTGATGTTCTCCGTTGTTTTTTCTAATGTGGCATCAGTCCGAGCAGACAGAACCATCAATTGCCACGGTCTCGATTCATCAGATGCGGCGCTGGCAGGCGCTTCCTCAACGATGACGTGCGCATTCGTACCACCGATGCCAAATGAACTCACTCCTGCCCTGCGTGGCGAATCCTCACCCCATTCAGAAAGACTGGATTGCACATAAAAAGGACTATCTTCAAATCCGATTCTATGATTCGGGCGCCGGAAATGCAGAGTTGGCGGAATCAACTTGTGTCTCAGCATCAAGACAGTTTTTATCAGCCCGGCCACGCCGGCGGCGGAATCTAAATGTCCAATGTTTGTTTTTACTGATCCAATTGCGCAAAAGGTTTTTTTAGTTGTCCTGACTCTAAACGCCCGTGTCAGGGCCGCGATCTCGATTGGATCACCGAGAGCCGTACCTGTCCCGTGCGCCTCAATATAGGTGATTGTTTCGGGATTAATATTTGCCAAGTCGAGCGTTTCGGCTATGACCTCGGCCTGGCCTGTTATGCTGGGGGCGGTAAACCCTACCTTAGAAGAGCCATCGTTGTTGATCGACGAAGCCTTGATTACCGCATGTATGTTATCTCTATCGCGCAGTGCCTCACTTAACCGTTTCAGAACAACCACTCCGACGCCTTCGCCGCCCACTGTTCCCTGAGAATCAGCATCAAAAGCCCGGCAATGCCCATCGGGCGAGAGTATGCCGCCCTCCTGATACAGATAAGGGCTACGTTGCGGCAGTCGGATAGAGACGCCTCCGGCCAATGCCATGTTGCACTCACCGTTGAGCAGAGACTGGCAAGCTAGATGAACAGCTACAAGCGAGGTCGAACACGCTGTCTGAACGACGACACTGGGCCCTCTGAGACCCAGTTTGTAAGAGACCATCGTGGACAGAAAGTCCTTGTCGTTGGCTATCAATACGCGGTACGACCCGATGGTTTTCAAAACCTCGGGATTCGAAAGAACGACCGCAAGATAGCCACTGAATCCTGCGCCAGCATAGAGACCCATCTTGTGAGGATAAACTGTTGGATCGTAGCCAGCGTCCTCTAAAGCTTCCCAGGAGCACTGCAGAAATAGCCGATGCTGAGGATCGGTGATTTCGGCCTCTTTGGAAGTAAACCCAAACAGCGGAGCATCAAACATATCGATGTCATCGATTATCGCTCGGGCTTTTACGCAGTTGGGTTGCGACAGAATGTGCCGGTTTACGCCTGCGCTCAGCAACTCCTGATCAGTGAAGAACGTCACCGATTCAACACCATTTCGAAGATTGTGCCAGAATTGATCTACGTTACTAGCCCCCGGAAAACGGCAGGCCAGGCCAATGATGGCTATCTCTTCAAATTGATCGTCAGGGCTGATCATCTTTTACTCGTAGTTTGAAAATGAAGCGATTGCACGGGTCGAGAAGATATTAGACAGCCATAACTGCGTGTCTATGCGCCAGCGCGATGTTTTTGAGTTTCGCTATGTGTATCCGGCAAAAACGAAGGGATCAGTGTTCCCAGGTTGCCGGTGCGCGCCAGGTCACATACCAATTTACTTACAGCAAGATCAAGGACTCCTAATCCGAACGGGCTGAAGATCGTTGGTGCATTGCCATCTCTCTTTGCCGGTGCCTTCCGCATCAGAATGTCCGCTAAGGTGGCCCGGATGAATCCCCGATGCCCGCTCACCTGCTCAGCCAGATGAATCGACGTTTGCGCTCGGGAGACATGATCAGGATCGTCAACTATATTGTCAGAGTTCAGAATCAATTCGAGCGATAGATCTCTGAGCGAAATATGGAGAATAGTGCTGGTTTGATTCCCCGCTGGCATCTCAGTAATGTGCGGCTGCAGAGCTGTTGTTGCAATCGAGACAAGCGCGGAGCTTTCAAAAACATCGTTTATGTTTGATGCGGTCTCAACGCGCTCTAGCCCAAATTCTGTCTTGCAGGTTTTGCTAAATCGATCTGCTCGATTTGTGTCCAGGTCGTAGACGATCAATTCAGACAGCTTTGGGAAAACCTTCAGAAGAAACCGAACTATTTCGAGATTGATAACACCGCAGCCAATTACCCCGGCGCGAGTCTCCTCAGGTTTGGAATGCAGTTCGCGCGCAGCCAAAGCAGCGCTGGCGGCCGTCCGTTTGGCGCTTATTATTGAACCTTCCAGAATAGCCTCTGGTCTGCCAGTTCGGGAAGAGTTAAGGATTATCGCGGCCGAAGCGCGCTCTATCCCCAGCGCTAAGTTGCCGGGAAATGACGATATCCATTTAACTCCCGCCACACCAAACTCGCCTCCAAGATAAGCTGGCAACGCAATAATGCGATTTGTCTGATCAGAAGGAAATCGGAGAAAAGTGGAATGAGGCAATGAACTGTCTCCAACAGCGTGAGCCACATAAGCTTTGGCTACAGCATCGATTATGCTCACTTCTTGACACTCGAGGAGATGACGAACGTCATTACCCGTGATTAGCAGTACATTGTTATCGTTCATAGAATTTGGCGTTCACCAGTCCAGCGGCCATCGAATTGATCCCGATACAAAACTACGATTGAGGCACAGGCTGAGGGCTGCCGCTATGCCTCTATCCACTGCCGCTGCAGCCTCGTAAAGTGCTCCCTAACATCGTCTTTGGTTTCCAGCGGAAACCCGACCAGTTTACTTATCATCTGTCGCATTCTGGATAACATTGTCTCGGCCTGGAATCCGAGGTTCGGCGCCAAGTCAGCGAATTCCTTCATGCTTGAAATGCGATTGGCGAAGATCGTAATAGGATGTTTGACCTTCTTGTTGTTGGACATCCAGAAGTGCAGGATTTTCAATGCCTCCATACGCTCTACGTCCGGGTTTTCGGATGAATCGATCATTCGCTGTGCATACGAGTAGAAACTGGTAGAGTGGCGCGCTTCATCGGCAGAGAGGTTCCGGACTATCTTATTGAGAACCGGTTCCCTTACCAACTGCGACAGACTCAGATAAAAAGTAGAAGCCTCGATCTCGGACAGGATATTCATCACCAAAGTGGCCATGCGCGAATTGATAAACGGTTGTGTCTTTCGGCCTTCAACTATGAATTCGGTATCAAAATGCTCACCGAAACACCTAAGCCACCGCATCAGCGCCTGCGGATGTTTGGTTTCTTCGTACAGCCAGACACCAATCCATTGGGTGAAATCTACGTCATCGGCAAACGCGTTAAAGAATCTGTTGGTAGCCGACCAGGTTGTCAGTTCTGAGAATGCTGTTTCGCGTATGAGAACGATCAGTTCCGGCGATACCTTGTCTCTCTCAATAGAAGACCAGGGTATATCGCTCATTTTCCATCGCACTTTCTCAGCTTCCAGAAATAAATGATAGTAAAGAGCCGTATCGAGCACATTTGTGCTTTCGGTTGAAAGTGCATTTGACCGCGCCTTCTGGCTCGCGGTTGCGCCGTTGTTATCCATCTGCAACTCCCCTTTCCGTCAGCGATCAGCGGCGACAGAACGCCACATCGATGCTGTTGCTATTTATAAAGATTCCGGTGAGAAAAGACGTTTTCTACTGGGCTGGCCGTCTCGAAATAACCACTAAATCGCTTATCTCGGTTTCCCGCCTTTTCGTGTAAGCTGTCGATGATGCAAATCTGAACTCAGTCCAGAAGACTTATAGCCCTGGTTGGGCAGTTAATAAGAGCAGTTTCACATTGCTTCAACTCTAAGGCGTTGTCCGGTTGTTTCAGTATGTACGCACCATCATCTGCGACTGCGAAGTTCGCGGGGGCGATGCTCGAGCACGAAGCACACCGAATGCAGTTCTCGTTATTAAGAGCGAAGATACGAGGCATTTTTGCTTGTTCCGCTGCAACTGACTGACTCATGAATTCCTCCGCAAGCCAGGTCATGTTCAGGTCAGATCGAGTGTAGGAGCTGAGCCCTCTCCATACACCCGCGCAGCCCTGGAGCAGACCCGAATACAAAGCTAATCCGTTCTATCAATAAGTGAAGCCAATTCAAATTCACTCTCTGTTCTTTTTAACGCTGTCGCGAGAGACCGAGTCTCCTGCACCGCTTGCCGCTGCTGCTGCTTTCAAGGGGGCCACGGGTTGACTCTGCGGTTGCTGTACAGGCGCCCATGGGCCTTTCTTTTCAGCTTTGATCAGGTGCCTCAAAAACTTGCCGTAGAATGACCAATAAGACGAATCCAGGTAATAAATTCCTGGTTCAGTATACTTGTGGAGGTCCTTGAACTTGTCGTTCGGTACGCTTGGTAGCCAGTGATGCTCGACGTGATAATTATTTCCGTCGGTGTACCAGATCGCAAACTTACTCGCTTTGATCGTTCGCGTATTCTTGAGAACATCGGTTGTCCGACCGTCGCATCCAAAATGCTCCGGCAGCTCGATTAAGGCGTGCGCCGGCACTCCTACCATTAAGGGTATCAGCCACAGCTTTAAAATAATGAATGTCTTGAAGACCACTGTCACCGCAAGAAAAGCAACCAGCATCAAACCCATCAGCAGGTACTCCTGACGGATCTTTCTCACCACCTTGGGTGATGCGCCCTCTCTCGTAAGTTTTCCCGTCACTGACTGAGCGATGTAGCGGGCAACATCTGCGTAGTGGTTAAGCATGAATAAATGAAGAAGCAACTTTTTCATCGTGGTCAATGACTGGTATCCATAATTAAAAAATTCTTTGTCTTCAGGTGTGCCCAGCAATCGATGATGATTCATGTGACTGCTTTGGTAGTCAGAGAAAGATACCAGCAGGGGCATTCCCAACAACACGCCGACGAATCGATTCCATGCCTTGCTGCGATAGGCTGTATTGTGAAGACACTGATGCTGCAATTCGACCGCGTGGGCGTACATCAGACCTAGCAAGATCATAGGAACAATCGACAGCACCCCATGAGTTATTAGAGTCAACCCCAAAAAGATGCTGGTGGGCAAAATCAGTGCCAGCATCTTCATCTGAAAGCGCATTATTCGAACCTCAGTTAAGGCGCTTAGATTGATTCCTTCGACTTCCATTCCCACTATAATCATAGTGATCCCCCGCAATTAGATTTGGACTTGAACGGCCTGCAGCCACATCCTTTGGCCACTTCGACAACAGCATTTGTGACTAAGCAAAATCTAGGATTAGCAAAAAGGATGAGTCTTACGGCCTATAGGGAAATTATCAGTGACACTTTCCGGGCCGGGATCAGGCCATGTGGCTCGGAAAATGAACGATTTCAAACGAGTTGAGAACTGTGCTTCTTACAGGCCGGAATGCTGAAGCGCAATTAACCACCAACACAGTTTTTGATGACAGTGATCCGCAAAGAGCTGCTGAGTTACTGTCAGCCCTTGCCGCGCCAGCAGATTTTATTCGTACCTTAAAGTATTGACCGGATCGACAGTGGACGCCCTGTTGGCCGGTACAAAACTCGCCATTATTCCAATCGCAATGAATAGCACGGCCAATTCACCGATAACGACCGGGTTGAATGCGCCAACACCAAATAGAAAACTGGCCATTCCAATAGATAATGCAAATGAGAGCGGAAGACCCAAACCAATACCGATACCAACCAAGGTGAGCCCACGCCTGATAACCATAATAAGCACGTCGCGACGCAAAGCTCCCAGCGCCATTCGGACCCCGATCTCATGAGTGTGCTGAGTTACGAAGAATGACACGACCCCATAAACTCCGGTCGCAGATAGCATGACGGCGACCATGCCAAACAAGATAATCAAATCCACTGCAATGCGTATACCGGCCAGATGTTCTGTAATGACTTGATTCATCGATCTGACCTCGTAGACGGCCAGATTCTTATCCTCTTGCCGGACCTGATTGGCAATTACTGAGGCTAATAACAGCGGATCGCCTGATGTGCGTACGATTAGGCTCATATCGGATTTGGGGCTTTGGCGATATGGAAGATAAAGCGTAGGTCGGGGCTCTCTATCGAACCAAAACGTGTACACATTTGAGACGACCCCAACAATAGACAGCCACGGATTGTCTTCCGAACCCGAAATAACTTTAATTTCCTGACCAATGGGATCCTGGTTCGGGAAATAACGACGAGCCATGGTGTCACTGATGATCACAACCCGCCGCGCGTTTTCGTCATCCTTGTCGCCAAATTCACGCCCGCTCAAAAGGCTAATTCGGAATGCTTTAAAATAATCTGAGCTGATCGTCTGAATGTTGCAGGCACGCAAACGATCTGTTTGCGCGTCGACTTGGCCTTTAATGCTGATAGCTCGAGTGGACGAGCGGCCACTTGCAGGAAGAAATGATGCCATGGCTACAGTCTCTACCCCTGGCATGCCAGGCACACTCTGAAGAATTTTCTGATAAGAATTAATGACCTGATAATTCTTCTCATAGTTCTGCATGGTCGAGACTTCCATTGTCAGCACGTTGTCCGGGCGGAGATCGTCGAACTTATGATACAGGCGCAGAAATCCTTCCGTCAGTGAAGAAGCTCCGGTCAGAATCATGACGGCAACGGCTATCTCAGCCACGACCAGAACGCGTAATATCTTATGGCGGTTACCTCCGGAAGACGACGTCTCTTTCATCACCTGGTTTAGATTAACCTTTGACGATTTGAGAGCAGGCGTAAGGCCAAAAATAATACCCGTAAAGAGAGCCGCGATCAGCGTTGTGATGAGAGCACGGTGGTCTATCGCAATCAAATGCCAGCCTGGAATATGTCTGGCCAGCTCGGCAGGCACTCTCTTCGTAATTGTGCCGACAGCCCAGTATGTAATGAAAATTGAAACGACGCCTCCGAGCAGAGCTAACACTGTGCTTTCGATCAATAGTTGTCGCACGATTTTCCACCTGCTTGCGCCCAGTGCCGTGCGAATGGAGAATTCTTTCTGCCTGGCCGTAGCTCGCGCCATCTGAAGATTGGCTACGTTGGCGCAACAGAGCAATAGAACCAGCAGCGCCATGGCCGTATCCAACGCTGAAAATGTGCCGGCGAAATCTCCGCGAATATGATCGATCAAAGGAAGTATTCGTGTTCGGCGGTCCTGGTTTGTTTGCGGGTTCTGTTCCTCAATCTGCTTACTGATTACATCCATTTCACCCTGAGCTTGAGATTGATTAACACCATTTTTGAGAAGTCCTATCACTTCGATGTACCAGTCAGTTCTCTTGGTCGAATCTTTGTCGCTGAGGGCCAGAGGTATCCAGGCCTGTGCGCCTATGGGATAATCAAAATCGGAGGGCATGATGCCAATGACAGTGTACGATTTACCATTAATCACAACCTCTCGGCCGAGAACAGCTCTATCCCCGCCGTAATTCTGTTGCCACAGGGCGTGACTCAGCAGAACAACCCGATCGCCTCCTGGCTTGCCCTCGTCTGCCGTGAATGCTCGACCGATTGCCGGTCCAATGCCGACCGTTTTGAAGATATCGGTTGAGACACGAAAGCCATCAATTTTCTGAGTGCCGGAAGGGCCCTCGATGTAAAAATCCAGCCATTCATACCCGCTTAGAGTCTCGAACTTAGTGGTCCGGCTCTTGAGATCCATAAAGTCGCCTACGGCGATAGAATACCGCTCCTGCCCTTTCTGAGGCCGCTCGTGGATCGCCATAATGCGGTCAAGGTTGTCAAATGGGAGCGGCCGGAAAATGACTTTGTCGCCAATCGTAAAATTGGACACGGTTGCGCTGATGCCAAGGCTCAGTGTAATAATTGCTACCAGATTTAAGCTGCGGTTTTTCAGCAGCATTCTCAATGCGTAACGAATGTCTTTCAGGATTGCGTTAAACATGTCTTCTCCTACTTTTTAGCAATAAATCCGAGCCTGTCGATTCAAATAACCGCCACGTCTTCTCCGCTGGTTGCCGGAGTACGAAGAGGCATGGGTTGATAGATAGAGGTTAGGTAGATGCACTCAGCCTGATTGAACATAATTCGAGCCTCTGATAGGGCCGAGATTCCACTAACGATTTGATTTTCGATCTGAGCAATCGGCTGAACAGAATACCTTCTTCGGTTCAGCGGCAATGGAGGCAAAGTGTGCCGCTATTTGAGAGCAATCGCGATTGACTGCATCAGCCCTTCTGTGTCATCAGCGGTGCCTTTACCGGAAGCGGTGAATTTCAAATTACCCTGTCGGTCGACCAGATACACATTTGTCAGCTTCTTGACCGCGCCATACTGTTTGGCAATAACACCGTCCCAATCCATCAGCTTTGACGTCTTCGGCTGTCCATCTGGTGTTTTACCTTGAAATTTTCCAGCAACGTGACCGTGCATAAAACCGGGAACTCCACCGTCAAAATTTACGATTGGGACCAGCCGTACTTTGTCGGCGGGAAATTTCTGGCGTACAGTTGCAACCCAGCTCTGAAAGAAATTAGTCCCTTCACTGTCGCCGTAAACAAGAAGTACGACCTGACCTCGCAGCTGGCTCAATCTCACTTCATGATCGTACTGATCTTTCAAAACAAAATCAGGGGCGGGCCCACCGAGCGCAGCCTGAGCAGCAGCAGCGGTCGAAGAGCTTCGCCAAAGGGTGAGAATCAATGGTAGAGACGTCAGAAACAACAGAAACTTCATGTTGATTACTCCTTTCAAAACGAACATCTTGCGAATGCAAGATAATGTGGGAAAACCCGTAGTCAGTTTCCGCAATTCAGTGAATCAAAATCTCTGCAGCCATGATTGCCTATATTACTCTGAAAATCTTTCCCTGATTCTATCTGCAGCATTGTGCGCGGCCTGCCTTATCATTATTGAGCAGTTTTCCTGCGCAGCGATTTGCTCGAGTCTTGCGATTATGAATGGCTGTCCAAACTTGCCGGTTATATGGAACGCCTCGAGCCGCACACTTGGATCGGGATCGTCGAACGCTTCTACAGCATTCTCGATAACTTCTGCGCCGCAGTGATGAGCCAGTCCCGACAAAGCACTGGCTCTTACTTCGGCGTCTTCATCTTTCAGCATTCGCCGAAGCGGGCCGATGGCCTGAGGGCCTCCGATCTTTGCGATGATCTCGACGCTCTCTCGCCTGACGCTCCAATGTGAATCGGAAAGCGCGTTGGTCAACACTTCCACAACCCGGCCGCGATCGGCGCTTTTCTCAAGAGCGATCACCGCGCTTTCACGAACATTGATCTCCTCATCTCGCAGGCGGTTGATAAGCGCCTCAATAATTTGAGGATGATCAACTTCTATAACAGACTCGACTGCGCTCTTGCGTACGTAACAGTCAGTATCCTTGATTGCCTTGACAAATAATTCGGATCTTAATGGATGATTAAGCTGGCCGACTATCTTGATCAGTTTGGCTCGAAACGTAGGCTCAGAATCATCCAGAGCTTTAACCAGTAAGTCAACTACCGTCGGTCCGCCAAGTTTTACAAGTAGCCGAGCCGCTTTGACACGCTGGTCTATGTTATTACCGTTCAAAAGGGTCTCGGCCAGCAAATCGGGGTTCGGCAGGCGATCTAGTTCAGGCTTTGCAGACATTGCTCAACATCCTTAGATTTATTTGACGAAACAGATCCGAATATTACGAACAAGAGGCTTTGCAATTCCATTTTCATTCAACGTAACGCTTGAGCACGATCGAGCTGGTGGCGCCGCCGAATCCGATGGAATTCGATAACGCGTAGTTGATTTCCTTCCGGACAACTTCCGCAGTAACACCGTCCAGTTCACAAGAAGGATCAGCATTCTCATAATTCAGTGTGCGATGAACAACGCTCTCGTTAAGGGACAATGCGCAGACAATCGCTTCCACAACCCCTGAAGCTCCCATCATGTGCCCGGTAATAGATTTTGTTGAGTTGATCAGCAGTCTTCCGGTTCTATGTTTGAACAGGTCCTTGATAGCGGCGGCCTCGCATCTGTCGGCAAGAACGGTCGATGAGCCGTGCGTGTTGATATAATCGATATCATCCAGACCGATTCCAGCATCATCGATTGCCAGTTGCATCGCCTTGCGAACACCGCTGCCCCTTCGACTGAGATTCGTTACATGCACTGCGTCGTTGCTGGCCCCGTATCCAATGAGCTCAGCATAAATAGTCGCTCCTCGTTTCAAGGCGTGATTGAGTTCTTCAAGTAGAATGACACCAGAGCCTTCAGACATAACGAATCCATCTCTAGCGGCATCGAACGGGCGGCAAGCAAGTTTTGGCTCGTCGTTCCTCCGCGACATCGCCGCAATAAAGCAATAGCCGGAAAAGATGAAATGGGTAATGCAGGACTCTGTACCGCCTGCCAACATACAATCCGCGCGATTCATCGCGATGGTGTCATAAGCTGCTCCAATGCTGTGCGTGCCTGATGCGCAAGCGGAAACTATCGAATAATTCGGGCCTTTTAAGCCGAGTTTCAGAGCAATAAGCCCTGGAGCGATATTCGTGCTGGCGTTGGCCATCGCAAAAGGACTGACGTTGTGCATGCCCACAGTCCGCACAACATTCATGTCTCTTTCCATCGTCTTGATTGGACCATGACTGCTGCCAATAATTATTCCAAGTCGTTCAGGGTTAATTGCGTCGACGTGGATATTCGCATCATTAAATGCGAGCACGGACGCAGCATAGGCATACTGAGCCGTCTCATCGAAACGCCTTATGTCGTTTTCGTTCAGATAAGTTTCAGGATTAAACCCCTTAATTTCTGCTGCGATTTTTGTAGGCAGTTCTTCTGTATCAAAAGTCGTAACGTGATCAACGAAGGTAGTTGCATCGATGATATTCTTCCAGAATTCCTCGCGCCCTATACCGCATGGACTAACCACGCCCAGACCGGTGACCACGACCCTGGTTCGGTTCTTCCGTCCATCGCCGTTAAAATTACTCATTAGACCCACCGCGCAACACCTATAAGGTGAACTTTCGCATTACAATTTTCAGCAAGGTTGTAAATAGAATTGGAGATCGCAAAGATGTTCACACCGCGGCCGCTGCCTGTCTTGAATACAGGACCTTCGCAGCAATCAGTATCTTCTGCATCTCGGGTGTACCTTCATATAGTTCACCCAGTTTTACGTCGCGATAAAGACGTTCGATCGAAAAATCCTTGGTGTAACCGTAACAGCCATGCACGGACATCGCCTTATCAACAACTCGTTTTGCCGATTCGGCGCTGTATAGTTTGGCCATCGCTCCTTCCAGAATGATACTCTTGCCGGCCTCTCTAGCCGAAGCGGCGCGATACGTAAGCC
>DASRDY010000210.1:0-8733 GCA_035652355.1 Blastocatellia bacterium | reverse complement strand
TGCTTAACTTCCTAAACATAAATCACCAATAGACCTGTCCTGAATTCGCGAACATTCTATCATCTTCTACCAAGAGGCTATAATGAGTACAGCTCTTGAAGCAATGAAGAGCAAAAAGAAGGGTCGAATGGCTGCACGACTTTCTGAGAAAGACAGACTCTATTCTCGATTTGATCCGTTCGTGTTTGTTATGCGAAGATATCTTTGATCGCTATTTTGAAGCCAGGCACAACCTTACCACAATCTAGAATCTCGCCTTCGCTAAGAATAGTGATCTCGTGCAAAGATCGATAAACAGTAACGGTACGTTTGTTTGGCTTTAAGGTCAGTACCATTAATGCTCCTGCTTCAAGCCAGTCAATAGTTTTCTCTTCAACTTCTGAGTGCGTATCTCCCGGCGATACGACCTCGACAGCGAGATCGGGCGGTCCTGGGAAAAATCCGGTGCTCTTTTCGACTTTTTCAACCCTCTCTCGACGCACAAAAGCGACATCAGGCGCGCGCACGGTGTCTGGATTGGATGAAAGCAAGAAGCCAGTTTCCGCAGCGTACACTTCACCGAGATTATTTGCTTCAACATAATTTCCGAGCCGCAAAGCAAATTTCATTGCAACTCTTCCGTGCTCGTGTCCAGCTGGCGACATCTTCCTTAATTCTCCTTTTATCAGTTCATAACGGAAGCCGTCATCGGGCATTCGCAATAACTCATCTGCTGTTATTTGCTGGATTGCACTGCTCATAAAGCACCTCGATCTAATAATACTACAGATCTTTTTAGATCAGATGAAGAAGGCCGCGAAAACCTGTTCGTAAACAGGATCGCGGCCCTGAAGATCAAAATGACATTAATTGACCCTACTTCTGACCCGGACGCTTGCCCCATGTTGGATATGGCGGTTCCTTCATCATCCGTTCGACTGGATGTTCTTTCAGTTGCTTCATTGCTTCGGCAACTGCTCGTTCCAGTTGAGGATCGTGACCCGCTATCACATCTTTCGGCCAGTTCTCGACGTCGACATCAGGCGCTACGCCTTCGTTTTCTACGGCCCATTTGCCCTCGCGAGCAAAGAACCCACCGCGAGGTGCAATCGCTGATCCTCCGTCAACAAACACTGGAGTATCCGCTGTGTGAACCAGACCACCCCACGTGCGCTTGCCAACAAGAGTGCCGATCTTGCGGTACTTGAACATATATGGCATCAAGTCTCCACCCGATCCGGCCATTTCGTTGATGATCATTACCTTCGGACCCCATATGCCAGCAGCCGGGCTGGTGAAGGGAACTCGGTCACCCGCGACGTTGTTGAAGTAACCATCGAACTGACGCTGCAGCGTATCAATAATATAATCCGCCGCCGAACCTCCGCCGTTAAACCGCTCGTCGATAATCGCGCCCTTCTTATCCTGCTGAGCGAAATAATATCGATTGAAACTGGTATATCCCGGCTGACCAGTGTTCGGCAGATAGACATAGGCAAGCTCGCCATTCGACAGCTTGCTGACCAACCGACGATTGGCTTCAACCCATGCGCGAGTGCGCAAACCCTGCTCGTTCGGAATCGGAACTACGGTCACCTGTCTAGCACCTTCTAACGAAGGCTTGTTGTTTACAGCGAGAACCGTCTGCTTGTTTGCTGTTCCATCAAGCAAGCGATAAATATTATCCGGAGCTTTCAACTCCATCCCATTAATCGCAACAATATAATCGCCGACCGAAACATCTACGCCGGGCGTAGCCAGTGGAGCTCGCAGGTCGGGATTCCAACTCTCCTCGTCATAAATCTTGGTGATCTTGTAACGACCATTATCAATGGTGAAATCCGCGCCGAGCAATCCACCTGGATCCTGCGGAACAGATGGCATATCGCCGCCTCGGACGTAAGAGTGACCGATAGCGATTTCCGCGCCCATCATATCCATCAGGTAGTTGAGATCGGCTCGGTGATTGATATAAGGCAGCAACTCGCCATACATCTGTTTGTCTTTCACCCAGTCGGTGCCGTGCATGTTTGGCACATACAGATAGTCGCGCTCGTTGCGCCACATCTCGTTGAAGATCTGTTTGAACTCTTCTTTCGGTTCAAGGTACATCCGTAACTGGAAATTCAAACGTCCCTGTCCGGCCTGCGGAGGATTGCGATCCGCATCGACGAGGAAAAGAGCAGGAGTCGGAGGACCACCGGCGGCTGCACCGCGACCGCCAAATCCGCCGCCACCGCCAGCAGCGCGATAGAGCAGTTTGTGGCCATCAGCGCTCACCGTGTAGGTAGTCACGCCGGCCATAAACAGGCCTTCACGACGATCACTCAAACGATAACGATAAAGATCGTTTGCGCCTGGGCCACCGCCGCGTCGGCCGCCGCCACCTGCACCAGCAGATTCCATGTAATAGACCGTTCCGGGTCCACCAGACCGCAGTTCGGTGTATTGCGCAGTGGGGACTCCCGGCACGCTGATGATGCGTTGCTGCAATCCATCGAGATCAATCTAAACCGTAACTGGTCCACGCGGACCTCGCGCCGGAGGAGCCTGATCTGCATTATCAGCAGAAATATTTCCGCCACCTGCCGGAGCTCCGCCGCCGCGATTGCCGCGACCGCCAGCACCTCCGCCGTTGAATCCAGGATTACCCGGACCTGCGCTGCCGACGCCGCTGTCTTCGTCGCTTTCAGGAAGCAGCGGGCTCGGATCACCCTTCTTCAACACTGCCAGATAAAGACCAAACGTCTCGTTGTGATCGTACGAAGTCATATCCAGCCATTGCGACTTCATGCCGAAATCGGTCGATGCCAAAAACCAAAGGTATTTGCCGTTCGCGTCCCACACCGGCCAAGTCGCATCCGCTAAACCATCGGTAATCTGAGTCGATTCGCCGGTTTCAACATTGCTGACAAAGATCGCCTTGTAGAGCGAGTTCAGGTGAGCCGCATACGCAACCCATTTTGAATCCGGACTCCAGGTCGGATTGACCGTGCGAGTAGGCACCATCCACGGATCGTTGCCGATGGTCTTGGCTTCGCCGCTGGCAACATCCATCACCCACACATGAAGATTGGTGTCGGTGTAAAGAATCTTCTTCGAATCGGGTGACCATGATGCAGTGTAATAGTGGGTGGGCTTTGGCAGATTAATTACGCGCGGCGGAGTTATTCCGTCCTGCGATTCGATGACCAACTGGTACTCACCCGATTTGTCGCTGAAATAAGAGATGTATTTGCCATCAGGTGACCACGCAGGATCGCGTTCAGCTGAACTGCTTGAATTCGTCAAATTGCGAACATCACCTTTTTCCGCCGGCACGGTGAATATCTCACCGCGAGCTTCAATAACTGCTCGCTTACCGGTCGGCGACAGAGCCATGTTAGTCATGCGATTCGCAACGTCTTCCCATCGCGGCATCATCCAAGGGAAATCACCGGTCGCGGTAATATTGACGATATGCTCTTTGCCGCTCTTTGGATCGAGCTCGTGGATGTACCCAGCTTGTTCAAATACAACAGTGCCGGCACCGGAATCCAGCCGCTTAACATCGAAGTCGGTGAATTTCGTAACCTGGTTCAACTTCTTGGATTTGTAATCATAAGACCAGACATTCGCAATACCATCGCGGTCGGAAATGAAATAGACCGTATCGCCGACCCACGCCGGATCCATATCTTTCGAATCCGTCCATGGCGGCGACACGAGATCGAAACTCTTCAGGTCAACGATCCAGATCGGGCGATTCTGACCACCGCGATAATTGCGGCGCTCTTCGTCCCAGGAAGTGTTCATTCGATAGGCGATGTGAGCGCCATCATCGCTGATCTTGCCTTGATTACCACGCGGCAACGGAAGAGGTTCTTCGACTCCGCCTTCGACTGGAACGGTCCAGAACTTCGATGTAGCCGTCGGTGACCAGCTAGCCCGCGAAGAGGAGAACATTATGTTCTTGCCATCCGGAGTCCATCCCTGAACGTCATCTGCGCCCGGATGCCAGGTCAGTCGTTTGGGCTCTCCACCTTCGGCTGGCACAACATAGACATCAGCATTGCCGGCATATTCACCGGTAAAGGCAATCAGTTTGCCATCCGGCGAAAAGTGCGGATCAGAGGTCAAACCCTGAAAAGTAGTTAACCGCCTGGCATTGCCACCCGCGCGATCAACAACCCAGATGTTGTTTGCGTAAGCAAAAGCTATCTGAGTAGCGCTGACGGTCGGCGACCGCAACATTCGCGTGCCGCTGTGACCGTTAACGGTTGAGCTGGTCGCCGGCGTATTGCCCGCCGGCGCGGCTGCGTGAACGGTTAGCCACGCCTTTGGTGCGACTGCATAAGCAGTCAGACCTGCGAACACAAGAGCCAATAGAATAATGAAGATTCTTGCGCGAAGAACCTGTAAAAAGGTGCGCTTCGACATCGGTTTGCCTCCGGATTAGTCGATGAATTGAAGAGTTGATGAGTTATTTATGTATCACGAAGCATGGTGTGAGTCAAAGAAAGAGCGGTATAAAAAATCAGGCACGCTGTTCCTGAAATATTTCCGATATGGCAATAACTTGGTAAATCTCAAGGCCGTGACGTACAAACCTCCAATGAGAAGAGAACAAGTTAACCGGATTCTTAATCTTGCGAATGTGCGGCCGTTCGAAGTTTTCGCTTTAGAATTCGACTAACTGTACCATATTCATCGGCTACGTTGCCTTCCAGTAAATCTAAGGTATCGTGCTGTATGTCCTTCCCTTTCCCTAATTTGCTTTCCCACTTACCGTTATAGGTTTGCCTTGCAACGTGAGTTGGCAATCTATACTCATCAACATATATCGCAACCTTTTCGTAACCTTCCTCCAACTCGGCGCTGTCGCAGATTGTGTAACTTTGTAGCTGGAATATCTCAAGCCAGCTTTCAATATCATCGCTACTTTTAGCGGCAACTGGCCAAAAGTACGCGCCTCTGGTCAGTGCGCCGGGCACATTCCCACCAACTCATTTTATCGCCAAACGCAAAGGCCACGCAGTTGTATCAACGGTCTTTTGGGCTAGTGACCCTGTAGCTACGATTACGCAGCTTTGGAAACGATGATTCCAGCTCGGGATCAAATTCTTCCAGAGATTCCTCGATTGTGTTATGAGGCATATTAGCTTATGTGGTTGTTAGCTCTTCCCCAGGAAGCCACTTTGAAGCTGCTACGTCAAAGTTATCACCAGGCTCGGTGGGATCATCATCGGGCTTGATAGAATGCAGAGCGATAAACCAATGACCAGAGTTGTCGTGGAGTTCTCGCAATAACAAAGGAACCGCCTGCTCTCCCATACCTATGATTTGTAAATAGGCAGGATGCATAATAGCTTTCATTATTGAAGAGGTGTGTTCTGTCGCGCGTTGCCATTCTTCGACAAGACGCCGAAATCTTGCCTCTGTCTGGACTGGAATAACCACACTGGTGATTCTATTTTCGCGCCTATTCATATCTCTTTGCGGATGCAAACAAATTCTACGAATCAAATCTCTTAAATTTTATCGCGTTAGTAGTGCGATTTACGAGAGGCGGAAATGTTTCTTGGGACCACGGCGTTCGCTCGGGAAACTGGGCTGATATGTGTGGCTTTGGCTGAATTTAAGCATCCACCACGCCATCAAAATCGGCAATATCACGGCGCGGATTACATCCCATTGCCCAAATCGCCAGTAGCTGATAAATGAATTTTCTATTCCAGGCGCATTGAAAAAGAAATAATAAATATCTGTATAGTCAGCTACGTATGAAGCAATGGCCAGCAGTCCACACAGAACCAAACCAAGTTTGATGGCTCGACTTGATGATTTCAATCCTATAGCAAGTAATGTCCAAACGGCGCTAAAGATCAGAGGTCTCGAGAGATCCCAGGAGTTTTGGGGCGCAAAATCCATATCGCCAACCCTGGTCGACTGGATAGTGAAAACGATGTGCCAAACCTTCAGCCAAAACGCGAAATCCATCTGCGCCAGTACAACCAGAACGTAAAAGAGAACATTGCTGCAGTTGCTTAGATGCTTGACGGTTTTATATATTTCTCCTTTTAATCGGCGCGTTCTCATTTCCCGTCGTTCTTGACTCCATAGTCTGGCCGCCACCATTGCCAGAATTATCGCAAACAAAACGAAGGCGCAAGCAGCTATATCCGACCATGTAAGAGGAGGAAAAGTCTCCGGCACCACGGAATAAGGATCCGTTTCTTCAGGACTAAGAAGACCAATGTTTAGCCCGACAAGGAAAAGGAATAATGAGCACCCAAAGAGATAATTCGATTTCAGGACCATATGTCCGTCCGCAGAGAGCAGCGTTGGCCAACTTATTTGATTGGACACCGAAACACTCAAATCGGATCAAGGAATTTGCCTGGAACCGTCAATTAGTATTGAAGACGTTTTAGCTTATTCGTATATAGTAACTGATGCCGCTCGCTCGCTTCGGCCCAGGATTGTGGCATTCGAAACTGACCAAGCATTACATCGTTAATCGCATTGCGGACCTGATGAGCGCACGTGTTGTAAGAAACTTTTCCGACTCCGGTTCCCATTCCGGGAAGGGCGACGGTTTGGACTTTATCACCCACCTTTGAACTCTGATATGTGCCCGAACGAAAGATGCCGTCTTTAATCAAAAGAAAAACCGCTCTGGTAGCCAGATACGGATTTACAGAATCTTTCAGAACCATTGGGACGCGCATCGTGGGAGCAAAGATCAGGAAGGGAATTCTCGGGTTACCGGTCTCCACGATATCAGCATTGCCAACGGGAATCTCACCCGCGTGGTAGTCAAATATTTGCCTGCGAACGCGTGTCTGAATGTCGCGGCCAAAATGATCGAGATACAAACCATCGATACCGCCGTCCATAAAACCAAAGCTATTCGCCGGACTGACGACCGCGTCGCAATCCAAGTCTAAGATCGAGCCGGTGTGAACTGTGACGAAATCCAGATCGCCACAGAATTCCTGCCAGGCTTTTGTCATTCCCGATTCAACTGCGCAAAGGATAATTTTCATAAGACTTATATCGTTGGCATCATCTTCCGCTTTCGCCAACCCATTTAACAAGGTTAGGAATCGGAGCGGTTGCCAAACGCGAGATCAGCGCTTTTGGATCCGTTTCCACAATCACCATGCCCCAATGTTCCTTTCGAACGAAGCCTTCGGCAACAGCGTGTGCTGCCATTGACAACAATGGATCGTAATAGCCACAAACATTTAGAATCCCGGCTGGTTTCTGATGAATGCCGAGCTGCAGCCACGTCACGATCTCGCAGAACTCTTCCCAGCTTCCTAAACCGCCTGGCAACAGAATGAATGCGTCTGCGAGATCAGCCATCATTGCCTTGCGCTGGTGCATCGACTCAACCACGTGCAAGTGAGTCAGACCGGTATGGGCAATCTCTTTCTCAACTAACGATCTCGGCATCACTCCGATGGCGTGTCCGCCGGATGAAAGCACTGAATCGGCCAGCACGCCCATCAATCCTACTTTGCCGCCGCCGTAAACCAGCCGGATGCCTGCGTCTGATAACGTTTGTCCGAGTTGCGCCGCCGCTTCTTTGTATTCGAGTCGAGCGCCTATGCTCGACGCGCAGAAGACACATATTGATTCAATAGAACGAATCAAGGCATTTTCTCCGTCGAAAAAATTATCAGCGTGAGTATAAGGAATCAGTGAGGCCCTAGTCTATTCATAATCACTGATGTGTGAATTTCAGAATACAAGCTTTAGCTTGCCTGTTTCCGAAGGCGGCAGCCTTAAGGCTGTGCTCTGAACAGTGGCGTGATGCCGAATCAGATTAAATGATATAGAATTGTTAAGGAGGGTTACGGTTTGATTACTTGCAGAAACTGCGGACGTACAGTTGCCGATGGGACGCATTTTTGCACCGGTTGCGGCAGACCGCTTGCCGACGTCTCACCTACAGATACTTTTCAGCCTACGGGAGAAGTAACGAGGCCTTTAGACGAAAACCCAAGCCGTGGATTCACCGATCCACAGTTTGATCGCACCGTTCACTTCCAAACTCAACAACACTTTGCGCCGACGGAGCTGGTAAGAGAAAATCCAGTCGTAACGCAGCCTCAGCGGTCCTCAACAGGTCGTATCATCATTATTATTGCTGCGGTTTCGTTAGTAATTTTGCTTGCGATCGGTGGAACCGTCGCCTGGATTGTGTTTAGACCTGAGGAGCCAAAAAAAGAACAACCTGCTGTTGTGGTTGTTACACCGCCATCGCCACCATCCATTCCCAATGTAGAACCTGATAACGCACCGCTGCCGACTGTCATCCCACAGGCGCCGGCCGGAAAACTGGAAATCGCCGAGCAAAAAATCATCCAAGGTGTGGTTCTTAGCGAAACAGATCTGGCTGGTCTCAGTCGCGATGAGCTCAGAATTTTGCGAAACTGTGTATACGCTCGGCACGGTCGTAAATTCGTTTCACCAGAATTGCAACGGTACTTTGACCGCCGACCTTGGTACAGGCCTCGCAGCGATTACAAGGATATAGATCTGACTGAGAATGATAAGATCAACTTGAGCCTGATTCTAAAGAAGGAACAATGAGAGCTTCTTCGGTCATTTCAATAGTTTGTACAATTTGCTTTTCATTATTAATTGGCATTTCCTGCCGTACGCATGCGAGTGAATCGAGATCAGCATCGAATCCCGTTACAGAAAGCGCTACAAAGAACGCAAAGGGAAAAGCCGACAATCCCTGCGGTCAATTTGATCACA
>DASRDY010000209.1:0-5562 GCA_035652355.1 Blastocatellia bacterium | reverse complement strand
AAGCGCTGATCTATCTTGCGGATACTTATCACGGTTTTGACCCAGTTAAAGGCCCGCAGCAAATCGAAGCGGCTACTCTCTTACTGAATCAACACAACGATGCCGCGTTGTCTGCGGCGCTTCAACGAGTGTCACAGAAATACCAAACCGGACGAATATGGCGTGAAGGAACAAAATTAATCTTTGATAGCAATCTGCTGCCGAACTGGTACGAGGCAAAAAGATCGCTCGAGGTTTTTCTGCTTAAGAGCGCACTTGATCAGGCCGGCCAGAACCTGACAGAAGCAGGCAAGCTGCTGGGAATTTCAAAAGTTCACGTTCACGATAAACGAAAGCAATATCAGATATAAGTTCGTGTAATTTCAAGGGAGGCTTGTCCAGCCTTTGAATCGATAATCAGCAGATAACAGCATAAAGTGCGAAAGTACGAGCGGTAATGTGTATCTCGTGATTTCCGCTTTCTAGCCGATCGGTCCGAGCAAGTACGCCAATTGTGACTATTTACCAGGACAGACACGATAGTAATTGACAAGGCCTTCGCATCTTCGTAGAATGCCCGCCCGGATATCGCGTGATTTATCTTGTTTACTAGTTGACAATAACTGTTAACGGGCGAGATCCTCACAATCAATTCTTGACTGTGAATCAGTCGTTTAAGTCTTAACCCAATCTCAAACGATCAGGTCGTTCGAATCAGCGAGAAGAAAGGACTTTTTTCAATGGCACAAACCTGGATCATCGCAATAGACAAGGTCGACAATGCCCCACAGGGACAACCCCAGGCTGCGTACGATCCACCAAGTCAAACGGTTACAGCAGGCGACATTATTTACTGGCGGAATAATGATGATATCCCGCACTGGCCGGCTCCGAACGCACAATCGGAAACCGCCTGGATGGATTATCAGATTCCTGGAAAACTGCAGGGACAACCTGCTCCGACCTCGCAACAGGCCGTGTCGTTCTCAGCGGCAGGAACCTATAACTATGTTTGTGCTCTTCATCCGGATGAAACCGGAACTATCGTAGCTCAATAAGGAGGCGTGATATGTCCGAAACTAACAATCTGAGATCGCAAAATAATGACGTCGACGTTAACGGCGCTTCCGACACTGACGGAAAACCCATGTATCCGACACGTCGAGAGTTTATTGGCGGCGCAATCGCGGCTACGTCCGCAATAGCGCTTTCAGAGCTTGTCCCAGCCTCCGTTGTCGAAGCCGCTCCGCAAGCGTCAAGCTGCGTTCCCACTGGTTCGCAAGCTCTCGCAGTAGTTACAGAGATAACCAGCAACGGAACAACGCTGCAAGCCTTGATGCGAGTCGCGAACGCAACAAAGAACGTTCCTACTTCACTGACGGCCGCACCGACTCAGATGATGTTGCGTTATTTCGAAGGGACTAACCCGGTCCATTCAAATCAGAAATGGCCGCCAAGTCCGAGCCAACCCGGACCAGGTCCTACTCTTCGATGTGGCATCGGCGACACGGTAAACATCACGCTCTTGAATCACGTCAAGGTTCAGGATTTTGGCGGCTCGCTGGATTCCGGCGAAGAAGGACGTGGCGAGGGCTGCGACCAGGCCACAAAAGTTAACGCCGATGGAACGACCAATAAAAACTGGTATCCCGACACTGACAAATACCCGGACTGTCTGCACGGATCGAGTTCGGCAAATCTACATTTCCACGGAACACACGTTACACCGTCGACCACGGGCGACAACATCCTAGTGAACATACGCCCCAACCCTAAAGTGACAGAGAAAGAGGTTAAAACCGCTTTCAATGAAATCTTCGCGAATTGTCATCTCGGTCATCAGCCAACAAAGTGGCAACAGCTTCCGAAACCGTGGCGCGATTTTCAGGAAACACTGTTAAAGGAATATGACAAGACAGCTCCGTACCAAGGCGGCCACGGTCTTCCTGAGCATCTGCAATTGTGGCCGCAGAATGAAGAAGCCATTGCTGAGGGAGTTTGGCCGCAATGGTACATCGGTTCCTACCCTTATTGCTTCCAGATACCAAAATACGAAGAAGACTCCAGTGGAAGACCCATTGGGGTGAAGATGGGGCAAGCGCCCGGCACGCACTGGTATCATTCGCACAAGCACGGATCGACGGCGATCAATCTGTTCAACGGATTGTCTGGCGCATTGATTATTACCGACAACAGCCCTACCGGATACGATGGCAAGCTGAAAGCTTTTTACAATAACAAGCTTCAGGAGGTAGTGCTTGTATTCCAGCAGATTACCGCAGCACCAAATCTATTGAGTGCGGCCGCAAAAGGACCGACGGCCACTTTGGTCAATGGTCAATTCACACCTTACATAACAATGCAACCCGGACAAATTCAGCTCTTTCGACTGATAAACGCGACGGTGCAGGGATTCGTCTCGGTCCAGTTTAATCCGTTGACTGCCGGAGCGCCCGCGATGCCATTCCGGCAAACAGCGCAGGATGGCGTTCAACTGGACTGGAAAAATTACAGCCACAGCCAGAATGGGAGTTCACCTCTCACCATGGCGCCTGCAAATCGAGTTGACGTATTGGTGCAAGCGCCGACAACGCCTGGCTGTTATGTATTAGGTACGACATCCGCTCCGGTGGCTTACATTAATGTGACGGGTACGGCGATCAATCCACCGATGGTCTTTCCGACCAGTCAAAGTGATTACCCGAAGATGCCAAACTTCCTGAAGGATATCGATCCAGCTACAATTCGATTACGCCGCGAGGTTGTGTACGGCTGGGAACCAGGACGCGAGCAATTCGGTCCGGGGCGCGTTCCTCATCCACCGCATTACACAATCGACGGAAAGCAATTTGAAGATCAAATCATCGATCAGGTAATGTTGCTGGATTCGGCCGAAGAATGGACTATCAGCAACACCACCACGGCGAAGGGTGGCGGTCCTGGCGGAATCCAACATCCATTTCACATCCATGTGAATCCTTTCCAGATAACGGAAGTTTTCGATCCATCGACAATGACTCAGCCGCTCAAATTAGAGCCGCCTTACGTCTGGTGGGACACATTTGCGATTCCAGCAGGATCAAACACGCAGCCTGACGGAAAAACACCGCGTCTTGATCCGGTCACAGGAAAACAAGTTGTTGTTCCGGGTTATTTCAAAATGCGTTCTCGTTTTGTCGATTTCACTGGATTATACGTAAACCACTGCCACATCCTGCCGCACGAGGACCGAGGCATGATGCAGTTGGTTGAAGTCGTGACAAATCGAACACTGTTTAAGCATCACTAAACCGAAGATGTTTGTAGTTCGGAAGTTTTTGATACTGCTGTCGAATTCCCTGGTGAACTCCGAGGATAATGATAGCCATGATTTGCGGATATGCCGCTCTGCTATGCGGAAAGGCTACTGCCTTTCCGTTATGTGGTTGCTTGACTCAGGCTGCGTCTGCGACGCGTAGCCTCGCGTTTTTGAAAGAAATTTCACCGGAAACCAAAGCTTTTCCGCATAGCAGACGGCAAAGCCGTACGGACAAGAGTTCGCCAGCAGTAACAATTCTTCAACATATTCCAAATTGAAAGTCGAAGCGTACGCTGAAAAGGTATATCTGTGCATCAACCCTACTCCCTGGCGTTGTTATGAATTCAAGTCGCCGAGCAATCGAAAATCAAATCTTTATGCTTCATACATCTACTCAAACATTACGCACTCTCAGATACATCTTTTTAGCAATTGCCATAGCATTCATGACGAATGCAATAGCATACGCCCAGACCGCCTCGACCGGAACAATCTCAGGCACGGTGACCGACGCAAATGGAGCAGTGGTCGCTGGGGCTGAGATCGAATTGCGGAATACGGCAACCGGCCAAAACTGGAAACAATCGAGCAACGATTCCGGTCGCTACAACTTCTCGAACGTCTCACCTGGCCAATATGCCGTCAGCGTAACGATGCAGGGCTTTCGCAAAGAGACAATCTCAAAAATAGAAGTAAACGTGACGAAATCTTACACCGTTAACGTCAGCCTGATGGTTGGTAATGTGATCGAGACCATAGAGGTTGATGCGGGCACTGTCGTGGAACTGCAAAAGAACGACGCGACTATTGGAAACGTTTTATCAGGAAAGCTGCTGCTTTATCTGCCCTCGGTTAACCGAAGCGCCAGCGATTTTGTTACGCTTCAGCCCACAACAATACAGGAGGCGGGCGACAACGATAATGGCAATCTTGGTGGAACTGTAGCGGGAGCTCGCACGGATCAAAGCACATTTACACTGGATGGAATCGACATAACAGAGATCACAACCGCTGGCGGCGCTGGCTTTCGCACGATCCTTCCATTGCCAGTTGATAGCATCGAGGAATTTCGAATCGGAGTTACAAACCTCAACGCTTCTTTTACACGAGGTTCCGGTGGACAAGTTGCATTGATCGGAAAACGCGGGTCGAACGAATTCCATGGCGCTGGCTATTGGTACCTGCAAAACGATGCTCTCAACGCAAACAGTTGGACAAACGACCGTACTGGCATTGAAAAGCCTGAACAGCGCGATAATCGATATGGCGTCAATGTCGGAGGACCGATTGCGCAGGACAAGACATTCTTTTTCGTGGATTATGAAGGTCGCGATTTCACACGATCTTTTGATGTGTCGCGGATTGTGCCTACCTCTATATTGCGTCAAGGCATCGTTCGCTTTCGCGATGCCACCGGAAACATCGTTTCCTACAACGTCGGCACCTCGACATTATGCGGGACAACAAATAACCAGCATTGCGATCCGCGAGGTCTTGGGCTTAGTCCCACTGTTTCCGCGCTCTGGTCGCTGTTACCCGCGGGGAATGATCCAAGCAGCGGCGATGGACTCAATACTATCGGCTGGCGATCAACGGCGAGAGCTCCACTGGACAGCAACTATTTCGTTAACCGTCTGGATCATCGACTTACGTCAAACTGGCAGATGGACGGATCAGTGACTTATTTTCGTCGTCTTCAAACACTCGGTGGCGACAGTGCGGCGCGTCAGCAACTGGACATTCGCCAAGGGAACGCTGTTTTTCTCGGCAACTCTCCGCTCCGGGATCAGAATGTTACAATAGGATTAACAGGAACTATCTCTCCATCATTCACCAGCGACTTTAGATTTGGCTGGAGCAGAGATCGCCAGGCAAGCCAGAATGTAACTCCTTCGGACGTTGCCAAGCTGTTAGCGATTCCCGGAGATAACAGCAGCGCGGGTCCGATTGCGTTGAACATCGGTGGAGGAATGGGAGACCAGACTGTAAGTGAACCTATCGATGTTGACGCTTCGCGAGCGCGATCGCAAAAAAATGATAATCAGCCATTTCAATTTGTCTACGACGGCGCGTGGATTACCGGCCACCACACATTTCAATTCGGAGCCAGTGAGAAATACGTCATTAGTCAACATACCCGCAACGATAAAGTCGTCGGCTCTCTCAGCTCACTGGATGCAGATATATTTCGCGGGAACAATATTGCGATACCGGCTACATCGCGACCGCCTACGTGCTCGGCCACTGTTCATACGAATTGTTTGCAGCCAAGCGACGTGTCGCAG
>DASRDY010000208.1:0-1178 GCA_035652355.1 Blastocatellia bacterium | reverse complement strand
GATTTATTCGGAGTTGCTTTTCTGACTGACATCTCGACAGCAGGAAGCCATTTGTCGCGTTTTTTCTTATTATTCCAGGCCTCATAGAGCGTTTCGAGATTTGCTGAGACGGTTTTGCTGGCGCTTGCGGAAAAACCACTGGCTGATTGATGCTTTTCCCGCAAGCCTCGCGCCTGTTCATAACCTACTGCTATCATTTGCTGCCACCAGGAACCGACATCGTGCTTGTCTGAGAGACAGGCAACGATGCCTTTATGATCCATTTTCTTGGCGCCAGCTTTATCGAGGATAGTCAGCCATTCAGCCCATGTCTTGCCGGTTTTTGCTTTGACCGCTTCATCGGATAATCCGGCGACTTTGTTCGACTCGGTTGATTTAGCCATAGTGTTTTGTCAGTTTAAATTAATTACGAGGCCTGTTGTTTTCTAAAGCATTCGCGCTGTCCAGCCACGCTGTGTACCACAAATTCGCCAGCATCTGACTGCCGGCGGCAAGCCGGCTGCTGACAAATTTCTTAGCGGCCGGGTCAGTATTATTGCGATCAAAATGATGCTGCAAATCCATCTGGTACAGCGCATCAACCGTGGAATTCGTTTTCAACAAATATGTCATTATGTCAGCAAACGGATCTTTTAGATGAACAGGAGCATCGACTTGAGGACGCACATCGTCGATATTTATTTGTCCATCCACAAATTCGCTTTCAAAGCGGCCGTGAATGGTAGTATCGCGAGAAAAATTATTCGGGTTACTGCTGCCTCGCCATCCGTCATATTTATCCGAAGTGTGAAGCGGCATCGATCCATCGCCAACATAATGGCCCATTATTCCCGCGTAAGTGATGATGTTCTGCTCGATCTGAGCTTTCTCGGCCGGATTGGTTGCAAGGCGCCATAGCCTGAAATTGATCCGAATTTTTTGAAAGTTCTCCATAATCGAGTAAGGCAGCAATCCCACCACCTTGACGTCCTTACCCTGATGCTGCAGCCACTCTGCATAAGAGTAGCGATCGTCCGGCAAATCCCGAAAATTCTCCGGCTTATCCATGTCAATGAAGTGCTCGGGTTTGTTCAGCTCGTCCAGGGCTGGCTCCATCTCTCGCCGTCGATCACGCCAACGGTCGGGTTCCGGACCCAGATAACTCAATCGATCTGTGGCGCTGCGAAAGAATTCCGGCG
>DASRDY010000207.1:0-19612 GCA_035652355.1 Blastocatellia bacterium | reverse complement strand
TCAAACTAGTCAATCAGCGTATGGGACGATTGACGCGCCGCAATCGGACATCTATGCTCCGACACGTCGCCGAATTCTCTAGTCATGACGCGTATGAATAACCGCAGACATAGCACGGAATCTATAACTGGGAATGCAACCAATATTTTGTCCGACCGCTTTGGAGAGAAGGTCAAATTGCGCGTAGACAAAATATTCCAGACGATGGGAAGTATTGTCTTGCGTTGTCAGGTGATCGAGCCGCCAACGGGATGCCCTTCCACCGTTATTGTGAAAAAGGTAAGAGAAGATCAGTATTCCTATCGGCCGGATAGCGCGGAGACGCCAAACGCTGCTCACGCCTTATTTAGTGATTGGGCGGCTTTGGAGTTTCTCAACCAGATTGGTGGAGACCCTCCGCTTGCACCGTGCTTTTATGGCGGGAGCCGCGATTCGGGGCTCATTTTGCTTGAGGACCTGGGCGACAGTGAATCTCCGACGACAATTCAGGCATTGCAAGGCGATGATCCGGAATTGGCTGAGCGGATGCTTCTTGAACACGTCGCTTTGATCGGTCAACTGCACGCAAAAACGATCGGACAGTTCGATCAATATAATTGTCTTCGATCGGCGCTTGGGCCGGCACCAAGGCCTGGAAAGCTTTTTCGCGATCCGTGGTCTGACGCGCGACTTTCGCCGATACCAGATGCAGATATTGAGGAAGTCATTTTTTCTTATCGCTCTGTCTGCCAGTCAGTCGGAGTACATCCTGATCGATCGATCGGCGCCGAGATAGAGCAAGTTGCAATCGCCGTCGAGCAAAACCCGGAACAGTGGCTCGCTTTCTGCAAAGGAGACCAAAACGAAGCTGGCGATTACATACGATGCAACGGACGACCCAGGTTCTTTGACTTCGATGGCGGAGGATTCAGGCACGCTCTGATTGAGGGAGTTCCGGGGCGAATGACCTGGGGTTGCATGATGCGATTGCCATCGAGGCTCTTACCGTCCATGGAACGGGCGTATCGAAATAGCTTGTCCCTGGGATGCCCGGCTGCGCTTGATGATCTGGCTTTTAGTCAGGCTATGATCAAAACGGCCGCGCGCTGGCACATCCTGCATGTGATTCATCGATTGCAAGATGCACTTGCGGCTGATAGGCAGCGTGGTCCGACGACTTTGCGTCAGCAGACTGTGGCATGGATAGAGGCTTTTGCGAATCTTTCAACCGAAACGGGATTAATGTCGTCGCTCGGAAAACCTGCCCGCGAAATTGCTGAAAGGCTGCGACAATTGTGGAACAAGGAAGAAATTGAACTGCCTTACTATCCTGTTTTCCGTGAATCAGTCGAATCAATCTGATTAATCGCCGAAATCGTGCGCCGCGTCTGCATCTATCGAGGCTTCTTCTTTATGTTTGCCGCGGAGCCGTTTTATTCGCAGGCTGAGCCGATCCAGATAAAGATAAACAACAGGCGTCGTAAACAGGGTCAGCATCTGGCTCACCAGCAAACCACCGACTATCGTGATGCCCAATGGTCTACGCAACTCCGCGCCATCGCCCTGGCCCAGCGCCAGCGGTAAACCCCCGAGCAATGCCGCCATTGTGGTCATCATAATTGGTCGGAATCGCAAGAGACAGGCTTCGTAGATCGCATCTTCCGGACTCTTGCCCTCTTTGCGTTCGGCCTCAAGAGCGAAGTCGATCATCATAATCGCGTTCTTTTTCACAATGCCGATCAGCAGAATGATTCCGATTAATGCGATGACGCTCAACTCTGTTTTGAATAGCAGCAGCGCCAGAATCGCGCCGACGCCGGCAGATGGCAGCGTCGAGAGGATCGTAATCGGATGGATGTAGCTCTCGTACAGAACGCCGAGCACGATGTAGACGGTTATCAACGCAGCCAGAATAAGCAACGGCTGATTGTCGAGCGCCGCCTGAAATGCTTGTGCCGTTCCCTGGAATCCCGCTTGTATTGTGGCAGGCAATCCAACTTCCTGTTTTGTTTTCTCGGTGATTTCAACCGCATCGCCCAGCGACACGCCGGGAGCAAGGTTGAAAGAGATCGTAATCGCGGGAAACTGTCCCTGGTGATTTACCGAGAGCGAATGGTTAGTCGGTTCGAAATGCGCAAACGTGCTGAGCGGAACAGGCTCGCCGGCAGAAGACCGAACGTAAATGTCTTTTAAAGTTTCGGGGCTTTGCCAGTATTGAGGCGCGACTTCCATCACTACGTGATATTGATTCAACGCCATATACATGGTCGAAACCTGGCGCTGTCCAAATGCATCGTAAAGCGCATCGTCAATGTTTTTGGCCGAAATTCCGAACCTGGCTGCGGTATCGCGGTCGATCGTGACTACTTCCTGAAGCCCCTTGTCCTGCTGGTCTGAATTTACGTCGGTAAGCTTTGGATTTGCGCGCAAACGCTCCATCAGCAATGGAGCATATTTCATTATGTCTTCCAGGTTATCGCCCTGCAGAGTGAACTGGAACTGAGCGTTGCTCGATCGACCGCCGACATTGATATCCTGAACAGGACGGAGGAAAGTTGCGGCGCCTGGCACTTTCGCAAGCTTAGGTCGCAGACGATTGATGACATCGGTAGCACTGATTTTGCGTTCCTTCAAAGGCTTTAAGGCAATAAACATTCGAGCGGAATTTACGGTTCCACCGCCGCCGGTGAAGGCTCCAACTGTGTCTATCGCCGGATCGTCAAGGATAATCTTAGCGACCTCGGTCAGCTTTGACCGCATGTCCTGATAGGAGATATCCTGCGCGGCCTGAACATTGCCGTTCAACCGGCCGGTATCCTGATCCGGAAAGAATCCCTTTGGGACAACGATATATAAATAGACGCTGGTTCCAATTGTGGCTAAGGTTAAGAGCAATATCGGTAACTGATGGGCGATAACCCACCGAAGTCCGGACTCGTAACCAGAATGGATCTGGTTAAACGCCCATTCGCTGAAACGATAAAGTCTGCCGTGTTTGCGCTCGTCATTTGAACGCAGAAATCTTGCGCACATAGTCGGCGTCGTCGTAAGCGAGACAACCAGCGACACCGCGATCGCGATCGAAAGAGTAACAGCGAATTCCCTGAACAATCGTCCTACGATTCCGCCCATCAATAGAATCGGAATGAATACTGCGATAAGCGACGTGCTCATCGATAGAACAGTAAACCCAATCTGTCGCGCTCCCAGCAGCGCTGCAGGTTTCGGTTTCATGCCGTGTTCCAGATGTCGGGTTATATTTTCGATAACGACGATGGCGTCATCAACCACGAATCCGGTTGAAATAGTCAGCGCCATCAACGACAGGTTATCGATGCTGTACCCGAGCAGGTACATCGCTCCGAATGTTCCAAGCAGCGACAGCGGAACGGCAACGCTGGGAATAATTGTGGCCCACACATTACGCAGGAAGATAAAGACAACCATTATGACCAGAGAAATGGAGATCACCAGCGTTATTTCGACATCGTGAACCGATGCTCGAATCGTGGTTGTTCGATCATTCAATATATCCAGACTTATGGCCGGAGAGATCGATGCCCGCAACTGTGGTAGAAGCTGTATCACGTTATCGACAGTTTGGATGATGTTTGCGTTGGGCTGGCGGAAGATGATTATCAGAATTGCAGGTTTTCCATTCGCAAGCCCGCCACCACGCAGATCTTCGACCGCATCTGTTACTTCGCCCAGGTCCGAAAGTCGAACAATCGATCCATTATGGGTTCCAACCACCAGAGTTTTATACTGGTTAGCCTTGAAAATCTGATCGGTGGTATGTATTTCCCACGTTGTTGAATCGTCGCTCAGTTGACCTTTCGGTCGATTCGCATTGGCTGCCGCAAGTGCGGCACGTATGCGATCGGTTCCGATATCGTATTTATTGACGATTTGCGGATTCAGCTCCACGCGAACAGCAGGCAAAGAACTGCCTCCGACTATTACCTGGCCTACGCCTTCAACCTGGGAAATCTTCTGTTGAAGGACCGAATAGGCAAGATCGTACATCGTCTTGGTCTCTATCGTGTCCGAAGTCAGCGACAGCAGCATTATTGGCGCATCGGCCGGGTTTGACTTACGATAGTTTGGGTTGCTGGGCAGGTTCGCTGGCAACTGGCCTCGCGCCGCATTGATTGCCGCCTGAACATCGCGAGCCGCGCCATTTATGTCTCTGTTCAGATCAAATTGAAGAGTGATATTCGACGAGCCCAGAGAATTGGTCGACGTCATCTGGGTAACGCCAGCGATACGTCCGAACTGTCTTTCAAGCGGAGTCGCTACAGATGACGCCATTGTTTCTGGACTGCCACCCGGTAAACCCGCGTTGACATTGATCGTTGGATAATCAACTTGCGGCAGAGGCGAAACCGGCAATAAGGTAAACGCCAATACTCCCGCCATCGCTATTGCTATGGTCAGCAACGATGTCGCTACAGGCCGTTTTATGAAGGGCGTCGAGATGCTCATATCTCGTCAGGAATCAATGTCTCGTCTTCGAATTCAATCTGGTGAGACCTCTTCAGTCGCCTTCCCAGTTTATCGAACGCAAGATAAATGACTGGAGTTGTGTACAACGTCAGCAACTGACTCAGCAACAAACCGCCGACGATCGTGATACCGAGCGGTCGGCGCAACTCCGCTCCTGTGCCTGTGCCAAGCGCCAGCGGTAATCCTCCGAGCAGGGCGGCCATTGTCGTCATCATGATCGGTCGGAATCGCAGCAGACAAGCTTCGTAGATGGCATCTTTTGGACTCTTACCACCTTCGCGCTCTGCTTCGAGAGCGAAGTCGATCATCATGATCGCATTCTTTTTAACAATACCGATCAACAAAATAATGCCGATCAGCGCGATAACGCTCAGCTCTGTCTTGCATATCAACAGAGCGAGAATCGCACCTACACCGGCAGATGGCAGAGTTGACAGAATGGTGATCGGGTGGATGTAGCTCTCATAGAGAACGCCGAGCACAATGTAAACAGTTATCAGCGCCGCCAGGATCAACAGCGGCTCGTTTGCCAGCGATGCCTGGAATGCTTGCGCAGTGCCCTGGAATCCCGCCTGAATCGAAACTGGCAAGCCGAGCTCCGTTTTCGCGTTGTTAATTGCGTCCACTGCGTCACCAAGTGAAGCATTCGGCGCGAGGTTGAATGACAGTGTTACAACGGGGAATTGCCCCTGGTGATTTACTGCGAGAGTTGTAGTTGTCTGTTCGAAATGGGTAAAAGCCGAAAGCGGCACCTGAGTCCCGGCGGCGGATTTGACGTAGATATTTTTCAATGTGTCCGGGTTCAACTGCAGATCAGGTTTCGCCTCCAGCACAACGTGATACTGATTCAATTGCGTAAAGATCGTCGATACCTGGCGCTGACCGAACGCGTCATAAAGAGTGTCGTCAATCATCTGCGGCGTGATGCCAAGCCTGGAAGCCGTATCGCGATCAATAATCAGGTTGGCTTCCAGTCCGCGGTTCTGCTGGTCCGTTGCTACGTCGCGCAATTGGGGAATTGTTTGCAGCTTCTGAACGAATTTCGGCACCCATTGGGCCAGTTCGTCCGCGCTTGCGTCTTCCATGCTGTACTGGTACTGCGTGCGGCTGACGCGGTCTTCCACGCTGAGGTCCTGCACGGGTTGCATGAACAGCGTGATGCCGTCGACCTTTGAAAGCTCCGGCTGCAGCCTTCGAATGATATCGCTGGCGGTGATCAGTCGATCATCCAGCGGTTTCAAATTTATTTGAATGCGTCCGCTGTTTACCGTGGCATTGGTTCCGTCGATTCCGATAAACGACGACAGACTTTCAACGGCAGGATCTTTCAGAATGACGTCGACCAGCGCCTGTTGACGCTCTGCCATTCCTGAAAACGAAATTGACTGTGGCGCTTCTGAAACCCCAAGTATCAAGCCTGTATCCTGAACCGGGAAGAAACCCTTTGGCACTACGATATAAAGCAATATCGTTGCGGCCAGCGTGGCAACGGCAATCAACAGCGTCGTTGCCTGATGACGCAGCACCCAGGTCAACGTCACGCCATATCGATCAATGACCCAGTTAAAGAAAATTTCAGACCATCGGTAGAGCTTGCCCTGCTCTGCCGCTGGTTTGTATTTCAAAATCTTTGCGCACATCATCGGAGTCAAGGTCAGGGAAACGACCGCAGAGACAAGGATGGTAACGCTTAACGTGATTGCGAATTCGCGGAACAGTCGTCCTACGATATCTCCCATAAATAGCAGTGGGATAAGCACCGCGATCAGCGAAATCGTCAACGAAACGATTGTGAATCCAATCTGTGCAGAGCCATTGAGCGCCGCTCTCAATGGAGATTCGCCTTCTTCAATATAGCGGGCAATATTTTCGATCATCACAATGGCGTCATCGACCACAAACCCGGTCGAAATCGTGAGCGCCATTAGGGTGAGATTGTTGAGGCTGTACCCGAGCAGGTACATGACTCCGAAAGTGCCGATCAGCGACAGCGGCACAGCAATGCTGGGAATAATCGTTGCTGCCAGATTGCGCAAGAACAGAAAGATGACCATTACAACCAGACCTACGGTCAGAACCAGTTCAAACTGGACATCCGCTACAGAGGCTCTGATCGTGGTTGTTCTATCTGTCAGTACGTTCACCTGCACGGCATCGGGCAGAGAAGTCTTGAGTGTCGGCAGCAGTTTCACAATGCGATCAACAACGCCGATTATGTTAGCGCCGGGCTGGCGCTGAATGTTCAGAATCACTGCTGGAGTCGTGTTGGTCCAGGCCGCCTGCTTTACATTTTCCGCATCGTCAATTACGTCGGCAACATCAGAAAGCCGTACCGGGCCGCCGTTTCTGTAGGCAATAATTATGTTCTGGTAGGCGGCGCCGCTTGTCAGTTGATCATTTGCGGCAATGGCATAAGCTTGTTTCGGGCCGTCGAAATTGCCCTTTGCTTGATTAACATTCGCAGTCCCGAGGACTAAGCGCAAATCTTCAAGACTCAATCCATAAGCCGCAAGTGCATTGGGATTCGCCTGAATCCGCACAGCGGGTTTCTGACCACCGCTGATGCTGACCAGTCCCACACCGGGCAACTGTGAGATCTTTTGCGCGAGTCTTGTGTCGGCCAGATCCTGCACTTTGGATAACGGCAGAGTGTCTGAAGTTAGCGCCAAAGTCAGAATCGGTGCGTCTGCCGGATTGGTCTTGCTGTAAATGGGTGGATTCGGCAAATCGCGTGGCAGGAACGTTGTTGCAGCATTAATTGCCGCTTGTACTTCCTGTTCGGCGACGTCCAGGTTCAAATCCAGCACGAACTGCAGGGTTATCAGCGAACTGCCAAACGAACTGGTCGAAGTCATCTGATTCAGACCAGGCATCTGGCCGAACTGACGCTCGAGCGGCGCGGTAACCGATGACGCCATAACATCGGGGCTGGCTCCCGGATAAAAGGTCTGAATCTGAATGGTCGGATAATCAACCTGCGGAAGTGCCGAGACAGGTAGTTGGTAATAGGCAATGCCGCCAGCTATCAGGATTGCCGCCATCAGCAACGAAGTGGCAACCGGGCGTAAGATGAAGATGCGTGAAGGGCTCATGATTTAGATCCGGCGTCTCCATGCTTACCTTTGCCGTTGTTGCCTTTCGGGGCATTGTCGCCGCCTCCGTTGTCACCGCCTTGGCCCTGATCTGCCTTTTGTCGTGAACCTTTTCCACCGCCGGGCGAGCTGATAATAACCTTGCTGCCCGATTTCAGTTTGTCTGTGCCATCGATAACAATTTGTTCACCGCCGCTCAGACCGTCTTCGATAGCTGTGTTATTTCCTTCAGTGACTCCGGTCGTGACCTTCTTGACTTCGACGGTCTGGTCGTCTTTGACGACATAGACAAATGTACCGATGGACTGCGGACCGCGCTGAATTGCGACTGCCGGAACCATCACCTTGTCCTGCTTTATATCGACCAGCAGTTGCACCTGAACGAATTGATTGGGAAACAGGAGATTTTCTTTATTGTCGAATTCCGCCTTCAGGCGGACGGTTCCCGTGGACTGATCGATCTGGTTATCGACGGTCAGTAGCCGTCCCGACGCAATCTTGGTCGTGCCGTTGCGATCATAGGCATCGACTGGCATCCGTTCGCCGGATCTCAATCGTCGAAGGACTTCTGTCAGGCTGTCTTCAGGGATGGGGAAAAGAACAGCGATTGGCTGCACCTGCGTTATCACAACCAGTCCGTTGGGATCGGAGGCGTGGATCATGTTTCCCACATCAACCTGACGCAAGCCGACGCGACCGGCGAGCGGCGATGTTATTTTGCAGAATGATAGTTGCAGCTCCGCGTTGTCGATTTGCGATTGATCACCTTTTAGTACAGCGTCAAATTGATTGACAAGAGCTTGCTGGGTCGCCATCTGCTGCTGCGGAACCACACCGTCTTTATAAAGCTTTTCATATCTCGCAAGGTCGAGCTTAGCGTTGTTGTACTGCGCCTGGTCGCGAGCCAGCGTCGCTTTTGCCTGTGTTACTTGAACTTGAAACGGCCTGGGGTCGATCTCTGCAAGCAAATCGCCCTGCTTGACGAACTGCCCTTCCTTGAAGGCAATGTTGACCAATTGACCATCGACACGACTTTTAACAGTAACGATGTTGAGCGGCGTTACCGAACCTAAACCGGCCAGATGAACCGGCAGTTGACCTTTCTGTGCGACTGCGACGACAACCGGCGTTGGCGCATCGCCGCGACCACGAGGATTGGCGGCAGTTTCGGGAGTGGCCTGAAGCCTTTGCCTGACAAAATATCCGCCTGCAACCAGGACGATCAGGAAAAACAGTATAAGACCCCAGCGTCTCTTCTTTTTCGGCGCCGGTGTCCGGGGTCGCGGTCTGGGAGATTTAGGCAAGCCGAGCTCTTCTTTTGCCTCGGGTGGTAATGTTTCTAACGTAGTTTCGGACATATGAATCAGCCGTTTATTGGCCTCAGAATGCAGTCTGTAAGCTTAAGATATTGATTGCCAGCTCTTAAGAATATTTGATGCGTCAACATATTCAAAGCATCAATCTGGAATACACTATGCAGATTCCGAAATTAACGCCCTGAAAGGACCCCGACCACCGCTTGGCGTGAGAGAACTTCTCTTTGCCTTCCTTCAGCTGACAACGCTCATAATATGCTTTATTTTGAGGCTTTTGAAGAGCCTTCCGCCTCTGTTCTGTAATTCCTGTAGCCTTGCAGCAGCCATCTGCGAGGTTCTGTATCGTGGTGGTCAGCTAGCGAATTCTCTAAGAATCTATCGGCACTCCTTCTGGGGACAATATTTCGTATTCTCAAGTACGGTTGGCGCGAGGGTTCAGCTACATGTTTTTAGCGTGTGAGTGGCTTTTAACTGAGGCTTATCGATCGAGCCGGTCAAGGAACGCGAATTTAATTGAAAAAGTGGACTAACGCGTGGGGAAATGCTGCGGGCATTGCAGTTGCAAACACACCTGCCAGTCCGGAAAGGAAGCTTTTCCCGGACCTGTCAAATTCCAGTACTTTAAACGTCCAGGGAGGAATTTAAATGAAACCCAAAGTCTTTTCTCGGCTCGCGGTAACGCTTGTGACAGTGCTGTTCTTTGTCGTGGCTGGGCTGGCTCAGAATTCCAGCACTCAGAACAGTCAGAACCAGAACAAACAGGATCAGAATCAGAATAACCAAAAACAGACGTCCAAGTCCGATAATACGAGTAATAGCTCTAGCCAGACTCCGACCGCTGGCAGCATGGAATCACCGGCTGGGGCGCCTGTCAGTCAGCTAACCGGCGTAGTCAGCAGCGTCAATCGACACGATGGGACGACGATGTTCGAGATCAAAGTAAAGGATTCCAACGGCAAGAAACACGAAGTATTCGTAAGTCCGTCGGCAATTATCAAACAAGGTGACCAGAAGGTGGCTGGTACCACCCTGCAAAAAGGCGCAAACGTTCAAATCGAAGCGTACACAACGCCTAGCGGATCGATGACGGCCAAAACGATTACGATTACTGACACTACCGCGGCTTCGCGACCCTAGCAGTTCTGAGCCATCGAGTCTTTGTACGCCGTACGTACAGACACAAGACACTTTTTTACAGACAATAAATGAAAAGAGCGGCTTTGGTTATGATGCCGCTCTTTCCATTTTTAAGATTTGTATGGAAGCGTTATGGCTTCTTTTTCTTTCCACTGCCAGCAGCGTTCTTTGAATCATCCATCGTGGCAATTGTTTCCTCGAGACCCTTAATGGTCTCATCAGCCTTTTGAGCTTCCTTTGAATTTGGTTCTGCTACGCTCTTTGCCTTTTTGGCCAACTCTACGCCTTCTTTGTATTTCGCAACGTCGGCGTTAGGATCAGTTGCCTTGAGCATCGCCATTCCCAGATAGGCATAAGCATTCTTTGGGTTCAAGCTTAAAGCTTTATCGTAAGCCGCCTGAGCGGCATCGCGATCCATCAGATCGCTTTGCACGTCGCCAATTTTAGAGTACGCAATGGAAGCCTTTTTGGTGTCCACTCCGTACTTACCTGCCAACCAGCTGTATTCTGTTACGGCATCTTTCAGCGCGTCCTGGTCCTGAAACTGATCGCCCAAAATAAACAGGGACTCGACCCTCACTTCGTGGACACCGATCGAGTTTGTCAAGTAGTCTTTCTCGTCCGGTTTTTTATCTAATATGCCTATAGCTACCTTAGCAGCCTCAGCCGAATCTTTGAAATCCTTTTGGGCGGCATCCCGGTTTTTGCTGTTGAATTCTGCTACTGCTAGATTTTTAAGTGTCAGCGCCAGATTACTGAATATGACTTGCTGGTCGCTGTCCAGTGCTCCCGCCGCTCTGTACTTATCCGCAGCCAGCTTGTACTGCTGAATGGCATTTGGGTAATCAGCCTTGTTGAGAAATTCCCCGCCCTTCTTCGAGAATTCCAATCCTTCTTCAAAGGTCTTCTTCATGGCCTCGAAGTTTTCGTTTGACTTACGGTTTTCCTCTTCCTTCTTCTTTCTTTCAGCCTCTTCTTTCGGATCCGGAGCGGCATTCTTGCCGCCGTTCGCGCCTGCCGCCTTTGTGGCTGCCACAATCTCATCGTAGGTTGGTCTATGGCCGTTGCCCGGCACCAACTGGATGTCGTTGCGGGGCGGACGTTCCGGCTGGACATTATAAACAGCATTCGCCTGCCATCCCGGAGCAGACACGATAACCCAGTACGTTCCCGAATAGGGAATGCCGGTATGGATGTAGTTTCCTTTTTTATCTGTCGTTACCGTGTACTGGCCTTTGATGTCGACTCTGACGATATCAACGGTCGCGCCTTCAATCGGCACTACTTTACCGTCGGCCCCTTTACCGGTTACGGTTCCTTCCATTTTCGCAACCTGAGCAAGAGTTGTCAGGGCTGAGGCGAGGATTGCAATCAACACAAATCCCATTAGCCTGAGTTTCATTTGTCGTTCCTCCAAAATGTGTTATTAACGCGCTCGCCGACCACTATTCGGCTATGATTTCCTAATTCTGAGAACGGCTTACGTGAAATCCAATATTACTACCAATATTCAATGCCATGAAGATGCCCGAATCAAAAAGTCCTGTAAATCATCGCAAAATTCAAAGACAAAAGCTCGTTCCAATCTTCATCTGTCACTCCCTAAATAATGAGAGGAGTCACGGTAACTAATCCTGCGAACCTGACAAAATCGGAAACATTGTGGGTCAGTAGTTCTTGAATGCCGTTGGTTAGCATCGTCGCAACAATATTGGCGTCATGAACCTGTTTACCCGCTGTCGGGATCTGCTCGATGAGCGACAACCATTTGACCGTGGTTTGAGAACTATCTTCAGCCACATTAAACCGCATGGCAAAGCTGCGTACGTCATTGGTCAGAGAAACAATCGGGATATTCCCGGTCACAACACCTGGACGAGACATTACCGAGACGTATTCTCTGAAAATCTGTCTGCTCACCCAAAAACTCGATCCCTGCGTCTGGAAATCTTTCAATCGAGCCTGCGCTACCTGATGAAACGGAGACAATGCGAGCTGGCAATATACGAGTATATTAGTGTCAATAAAGACCGCTTTACCGGCCTGACTCGTCATATATATCCTCTCGCCGAAATGTCATTGTGTCCGAAACAAGACCGAAAGGATAAGGTGAGAATTCCAACGGATCGTTACCGCCGTGCTCCTTGGATTCCTCGTCGATAACTACCAAGGCCCTGTGTTCACCAGGTGGAACATCCGGTGGCACTTGTCCGATCAGATGACCATCGGGCGTAATTGTTACGTTCGTTTCTACAGTTCGCATGCTCACCTCTTCGTCTGAGCGCACCCCAGAATGAGTATCAGCCAGCGCTAAGTACGTATTCCGCACCTAGTTGGTCTCGAAATTCGCTCAAGGGCACTCTATAAGGGATGACGTCATCCTCCTGTCCGGCTTGCAGAAATGCTCGACGGCGGAGGAAACACGAATCGCAGCGACCGCAAGCCATCTCTTCGTCTGAATAACAGGAATAACTGAGATGCAGCGGCGCACCGAGCTCGAGTCCGGTCTTCACAATCTCGCTTTTGCTCAGGTTTATGACCGGAGTCACAATTTCAATCTTCGTCTCGGGTTTAGTTCCGACATCGATCAGCTTGTTGAAAGCCTCGTAATATTCAGGACGACAGTCGGGATAGCCGGAACTGTCCTCAGCCACCGCGCCAATAAATATCTTTGATGCGCCCATAACCTCAGCCCACGAAACTGCTATTGCAATTAAATGCGTATTGCGGAACGGTACGTAAGAAGAAGGAACGGTTTTTGAGCTTAGATCCGCTTCCGCGACCGCAATATGTTTATCAGTCAACGACGATCCACCGATCTTCGTCAAATAATCGATATCCGCGACCATGCGTTTTGTTACACCATAGAAATCGGCCATCCCATCAAATGCTCGTCTTTCTCTCTTTGCGGTGCGTTGGCCATAGGTAACATGCAGAAACGCGCATTCGTACTGCTGTCTGGCAATAGCGGCCGTCACACACGAATCCATTCCGCCACTGAGAAGACAAATTGCCAAAGGTCGTTCCGCCATAACCATCTCTATACGCCGTGCATCTCAGGCGACCAGACATATTTATGCAACTGAAGCTGGAACCGAGCCTTCAAATGATCAGCAAGCATCCTCTCCACCACCTCGCGCATTTCCAGCGCTCCATGAACAACCGATAAAAGTATTCCGACTTTACCTTCAAGACCGCACTCTCTGATCACATCACGAGCCCATTCATAATCGCGCATATCGGCCAAAACGAATTTCACTTCGTCTTGCGGCTGCAGATGATCCAGGTTGCTCCAGAGATTTTTTTCGCTCTCATTAGATCCGGGACATTTGATGTCCATTATTTTGATCACTCGGGGATCGAGTTGCGAGATATCGCGATGACCGCCGGTTTCAATCATTACTGTGTAGCCCCGCGCCAGCAATCGATCTGCGAGATCGTAGATTTCCCGTTGAAGAAGCGGCTCACCGCCTGTCAGCTCAACCAGCTTGCATCCGTAGCTGTCAACCTGAGCAATGATTTGATCCAGCGTCATCTCGACGCCGCCGTAAAACGAATACTCAGTATCGCACCAGTTGCAGCGTAAATCGCAACCTGTTGTGCGAACAAAAACACAGGGCAGCCCGGCTCGACTCGATTCGCCCTGTATTGAATAGAAGATCTCGGTTATCCGCATTGGGCTATAGGGAGATTTTGAATACGCAGATTTCTATGGAATCTGATAGGTCGCTGCATAGCTGGGCGCTTCCCAGACGCGAACCTTGTAGATTTCGGCAAATTCGCTTTTGACGATCTTTCGGACTTCAGTGCAGATCCAAAAAGCGATGAGCTCTGCAGTTGTATTCAACTCTTTATCAAACGGCGGCACTTCATTAATGAACTGGTGGTCGAGCCTGTCGATGACCTCTTTTGTGGCCGCTTTCAGGTCTTTAAAGTCGAACAGCATTCCGATGCTGTCGAGCTGTTCGCCGCGGGCATAGACTTCGATTTTGAAGTTATGTCCGTGAGTATTTTCGCACTTCCCTTTATACCCGCGAACCGCGTGGGCAGCAGAAAAATGCGTTTCGATCATTATCTCGTACATTGTGTTTCCTTCACCAGCCTAAACTGTAAATGATACTTGCAGATATAGCGGCCTTCAAGGTCTGATGTGGCGCAAACATTCAGTCTGCGCTGGTTTATAAAGGTTCGAGATGGAAATTACAGACTGTTAAATGAGCTAGCGCAGACTGAATGTCTGCGCCACTTCATGCCTTTCCCAACAGAGACTTAACCTTTTGCTCGATCTCGTCGCGAACCTTGCGGAATTCTTTTAACGATTGGCGAAAGGGATCGTGAACATCCCAATAAATCTCTCCAACGCTGCCTTGCCAATCCGAGAGCGGCATCGGAGCCATCGACACAATCAAATCGAAATCGCGCAGAACGTATTCAGAGATGCCTTTTGAGCGCTGCTTTGTGATATCAATCCCGCGCTCCTTCATCACCTTAATCGTCTCTTCGCAGATTTGACCGTAAGGATACACGCCTGCACTGTGAGCCTCGATCAAATTGCCGCCATGATGGCGAGCAAAGCCCTCTGCCATAGGACTTCGACAAGCATTGCCTATACAAACAAAAAGTATTTTCTTTGGGGTCATCGATTCAGAAAATAAACCTTGCGGCCGTTTTCAGCAAGGCAGTTGGCCTTCAATTTACCTTCTCTAAACCATCCAGAATTTTCTGCAGAGCCTCTTCGTCCAGCTTATAAACTTCGCTGCAGAAATGACAGGTCAGTTCTGCGCCTTTATCTTTCTCCAGCATATCCAGAACTTCCGCCTGACCTAAACACGAAACAATGTTCACCGCTCTTTCATACGAGCAATGACAATGAAACTGAATCTCGCGTTCGCCTAACAGCTCCAGGTCCATCTCACCCAAAACCTTTGTGAGCATTTGATCCGGACCCAATCCAGCGCGAATCATTTCCGTGGTTGATGGAACAGCCTGGACTGCTTCCTCTATTTTTATAATCGTTTGCGGATCCGCGCCAGGCAGCAATTGAATGATAAATCCGCCTGCTGCGCTCACTCGATAGGGATCAGGCTCGAGATATACACCTAGACTCACAGCCGATGGTATCTGCTCGGATTTAGTCAGATAATAAGCGAAATCTTCGGCCACTTCTCCAGAGACGATGGGCACGGACCCAACATATGGTTCTGGGCGGAAGCCGATGTCAAAACCCGCCTCGCGAATTACGTACATCATCCCCTGTCCAAGTATGCCGCTGACATCCAGTTTTCCATTTGGTTTCGGTGGAACATGCGCCTCCGGATTTCGCACGTAACCGCGAACATTGCCGTAGGCGTCAGCTTCGACCGTAATCCCTTCAAGGATTCCGTCACATTTAAACCGTATAGTGACCTTCTCTAACTCTTTCATTCCATTGCCGATAAGCAGTGCACCTGTCAACGACCGCCCGAGCGCCGCTGCCGCGGTCGGCGCTGTTCCGTGCCGTTTACAAGCTTCATCCACCAGATTGGTCGTCACTGCGGCCATACAACGGACGGTGCCGTCTGCGGCCATACCGTGAACTAATAAATCCCGCCTTTCCAAATACTTAATCCTTTCCTATCTTTGCTCTTCATTCTTAGTGTTAAACAATGTCTTCTGAATTAAGAATAGCGTATTTGCCAACTTTCGACTTTTCCTCAGTGCATGCACAGCTTATCCACATATTTTCAACAGTTTAGAGCCGGAAATGTGCAAAAACTGAGGAAAATTGACGTTACAAAAACTTTATTGCTTTGATATAAGTAGTTTAGCGGCAAACCACAATATCTTGTGATTTTTTCCGTTGACAGCCGTCTATCTTGGGTTATATTTGGGACTGCAACAAGCGAGTGAGATGTAACAAACTGCGTCCGGGAACGGGAAGTTTCCTCAGTTCTTAACCGTATTCACACCGAAGCAGGCAACCCGCGCGGCGCTCCCTTAAAAATGGAAGCGTCACGTGCAGGTGTCTCTCGATAATGAATACGAGGAGTTGGGACGCTGTAATTGGATTTGGCGTTAACGTTAAGACGCCTGGCAAAGGTTTTTTGAGAATCTGTGGTGAAGCGGGATTCAGCAGGTGGCTTGTCTGGTTTGACCACCGGGCCAGCCTTCTGCTGAATGACAGTTCAACCGCCTATCAGGTCCTCAATTTAATCTTCTCCAATTGGTCTTAACAGAGGTAAGTGTCGGCCGTCGACGAAGTTTATGGATGATTTTCGGGAAAAAGGGTATGAAAGGCGCATTTTGCGGCAGCAGGCAGCCACGCAGATTGTCGCCTTGTATGAGCTATAATTAAAGAGAGGCTGAAGAGAGTATGAGCGCGATTTCACGAAAGACTTCATTGCAAGCTGTCCCTAACAGTCACATCGGAATTAACACCAGACGCGTCGTTGCAAAGCGGTACTCCATCAAAGATATCGACGGTCGTGCCATCGAACAGTGGGAAGACATCGTCGAACGTGTTGTCAGCCACATTTCCCAGGCGGAAAAACACCCGGCGCGGCGCGAAGAGTTTTATGTCGCGGCAAAGGCAATGATGCTGGACCGCGAATTCATTCCCAACACGCCGTGCCTGGTCAACGCCGGCAAACCCGAAGGTCAACTTGCAGCATGTTTCGTTATCGACGTTCCCGACAGTCTCTCTGGCATTCTTGAATCCGCCAAACACGCCGGAATCATTCATCAGACGGGAGGCGGCACTGGCTTTACTTTTGAAAAGCTGCGTCCGGCAGGCGCGATGGTCGGCTCTACGCGCGGAGTCGCGTCAGGTCCAGTGTCGTTCATGAACATCTTCAACACGATGACCGAGACCGTGAAGCAGGGCGGCGTTCGTCGCGGCGCAAATATGGGAATGATGCGAGTTTCGCACCCCGACATTCTGCGCTTTATCCATGCAAAAAACGATCAGACATCGCTGCTCAACTTCAATATCTCCGTGAACGTGACGGACGCTTTTCTAGAGGCAGTAGACAAAAAAGAATGGTTTCAAACCGAATTCAAAGGTCAAGCCTGGACCCAACCTATTTTTGATCCGGCCACCGGTCGCGATTATGAATATGAGGGGCAGAAGCCGCCGAAGCCTGGAATGATCTATGCGCCGGATATCTGGCATCGAATCGTGGAATCGGCCTGGAAATATGCCGAGCCCGGTATCGCCTTCATCGACGAAGTGAATCGTCACAACCACATGATGAAGTCAATGGGTCCGATCATGTCTTGTAACCCATGCGGCGAGCAGTTCCTGCACGCATACAATTCCTGCAATCTGGGCTCGATCGACGTTGCCAAATTCGCCGATTCAAAGACCAAGACAATAGATTGGGATGGTCTACGAGAAACCGTTCGTCTTTCGGTTCATTTCCTGGACAACGTAGTCGACACCTGCGCTTGGCCTATTCCGGAGATTCGCGATGTCGTGATGCGCACTCGTCCGTTGGGACTGGGCATAATGGGGTTTGCCGACCTGCTGTTGAAATTGGGCATTCGTTATGGCTCGCAGCAGTCACTGGATCTGGCCGAACAAGTAATGAGCTTTGTTCGCAAAGAAGCCTGGCAGATGTCCAACGACATGGGGCACGAAAAGGGAGTGTTCAAAGAATACGAAGCGAACAAAGACCTCTACGATCCGTTCTTTGAATCGCTTGGAATAAGGGGACCGTATTCTCCGCGTAATTACGAAGTAACGACCATCGCTCCGACCGGCACGATCAGTTTGGTGGCGGAGACTTCATCAGGGATCGAGCCGAACTTCTCGTGGGCGTATGTTCGCGAAGACACGCTTGGCAAACGAGTGTACGTGCATCCTCTGGCGGCAGAGGCATTGAACATTCCATTGGACATCACCGATGACGATTCGATTGAGAACGCCGCGCGCGAAGTGGTCAATCGCGAATCGGAACTGCCCGGCTATTTCGTCAACGCGCACGACGTAACGCCGGAAGAACATGTAAGAATGCTGGCGGCTTTCCAGCATCACGTTGATAATAGTATTTCAAAGACTGCCAACGGTTCGTCGGAAGACACCGTCGAGGATGTAGACAAGCTCTATCGCCTGGCGCGAAAGCTGGGCGTAAAGGCAGTCAGTTATTATCGCGATGGCAGCCGCGTGAATCAGGTATTGACCAGTATGAAGTCGAAAAAGAATGAAGCAACGCCCGAGGCGAAAGCAGAAACACAGAGCACCACAACCGAAGCCCCTAAACCGTCAGAGCCCGCGGCAATCGTAAAACTGACGAACCGCATAGAGATCAAACGTCCGCGAGAGCTGCACGGCTCGACCTGGCAGATTCCATTCGACGAAAAGAACCTGTACGTGACGGTGAATCACGACGGATCGCGAGTGCTGGAAGTCTTCACAACCGGCATCCTGAGCGAATCGATTGGATTGCTGGCGTCAAAAATGCTGCGCGGAGGATTCGATGTCGGCGAAGTGGCCGGTACACTGAACAAAGTGATCGGCACACATTCAATCTGGTTTAACGAGCGCCTCTGTTCCTCACCCGAGCAAGCGGTATCAGAATGCCTGTTACTGACCAACCGAAGAATCGAAGGCCGGCCAGAATCGAGCCGAGCCGAACACAAATCCGCAATAGCGATCAGCCCCTGCCCGGAATGCGGCGGCCAATTAGAGCACGCCAGCGGCTGTGACATGTGCCGCGACTGCGGGTATTCGAAGTGTAAGTAAGTAAGATTGGTGGCAACGAAATATTTGTGAAGGTCATCTTAATCCACTAGCGGGGCGTTAGTTTAGCAGGAAAAACGGCGGTCTCCACCGGACCACGGGTTAGCCAAAACCGAAGTCGCGAGTTCGAATCTCGCACGCTCCACCTATAGAGATTAAAAACCCGTGGTCGCAAAGGACTCGCCTTTTGGCGGGTTCTTTGTTTTATAAGACAAAATGCAAGGCAGGTCTCGACAAACTCAGATTGTTAGGAGAAACTCACTAAGGTTCATCACTGTAAGCTCGGGAATCGAGATTTGGCTAAGGATATTCGGAAGCTTATTATTTTTTTGTTTGTTTTCTTGGGTTACAAAAACGCTTGCAACTGAAGATTGAATAACATGTAAGAAATCACCTGCATCACCAGCGGTCATTTTTCTAGGCACACTCTGAACGCCAAACATCCCCGAGTACACTATCCAACAATAATAAAGAGCATAAAGCCGAATACTTTTGACTCGCAGCATCTGCGTAATTCCACGTTGATGGCAACGTCTTTTAACTTTTCGGGGAAATCTAGCGACAAGGTTTCTGACAATGGACTCAGAAATGGCATCCCATACCTGGGTAAAATCTTTAGGAGTCCCAACGTTTTTCTCTATGGAAACAGTTCTCGCTCTTTGTAACGAGCTTGTTATTGATGCTGCCAACATTTTGTAATTATCCTGTATCTCATCCGCTATTTGAAGTTGCCCCGAACTCAGTAGAAGGTCAGGTAGCGGTTCGATGACTGCAACTCTAAGCTACCTGCTCTTTCTTTTCAATAGCGACATCGCCTTGGCGATCCGATAGCGACGCTTCGAGAATCCATAATTCTTTGTGTC
>DASRDY010000206.1:0-41507 GCA_035652355.1 Blastocatellia bacterium | reverse complement strand
TTTTCAACAGAGAAGTTTCATCTCAAACGATAACGGAAACTCGTTTTCGACCAACGGGATAACTTCGAATTTCATGCTGCGAGCTGTGGAAACCTCGACCGGATGTCTATTTTCCTTGTCCAGCAACGGTCAGTCGTTTGATAAAGGCGGCGGCGGCGGAACGTTCAATGTTACAACCAGCGCAGGATGCAGCTGGACGCCTGTGATCGGTGAGAACTGGATGTCCAGTTCATCATCCGGAACCGGAAACGGTCAGGTTTCGTTCACCGTTGCGCCAAATACGGAAACAGTTGCCAGAACCGGCATTATCGCAATTGGCGACCAAACGTTCACAAGCAGCGAGACGGCGGCAGATCTTCTCTCAACACAAAGTTCAAATCCAGTGCTGCAGGCTGCGCAAGTGCACGAGCAATGTGTGCTGCAGCCGACGGCGTCGCAACTTCAAGTTACGGTTCCAGCCAATGCTTTCCAAATGGACATAACTTTAGATGGCGGCAGCGCGGATGTAGACCTGTATGTGAATTTCAATCATTCGATTTCCACGATCCCGAACCCACAAACCGGTGCTTTCAATGCGACTTTTTCGTCGACCAGTCCAACAGGGCAGGAAGAGGTCACTATCAATTCGCTGACCACGCCATCGCTGCAACCCGGTACATATTTCATCGCGATCGCAAATTGTGAAACGAGTCAAATAACGACAACATTGAGAATCAAGATTACAGGTTCATCAGGCCAAACCTGCTCGTTCATCGTGACTCCCGGTGTGCTGTCGTTTTCAGCAAGCGGTGGTCAGTCCAGCGCTGGTGTTGCGGTCGCAAACGGTTGTTCGTGGACAGCATCAAGCAGCGACACCTCGTGGCTGACGATAACCGCAGGAGCTTCCGGCAGCGGCAATGGAACCGTGAGTTATACAGCGGCGCCCAATCCCAACCCTGTTGCAAGATCGGCAACGTTAACCGTGGCCGGACAGAACTTTACCGTAAACGAAGACGCTTTCGCAAAGCAGAACCAAACGATTACGTTCAATTCAATTCCCGATCACACATTTGGTGATCCGCAATTCGGAATAAGCGCGGTTGCCTCGTCGGGTTTGCCAGTCAGTTTCCTTATAACTACAACAAACAATGCCGCGGTCCTTACGGTCGACCTCAGCGGTAACACCAGTGTCGTGATTCACGGTGCGGGACCGGTGACTATACAAGCCTCGCAAGCTGGCAATTCAACTTTTAACGCGGCGACGCCTGTCAGTCAGTCCTTTAACATAAACAAAGAGAATCAGACGATAACATTCGGCGCATTACCTAATCGAACGTTTGGCGATCAGCCGTTTACTCTGAATGCGACGGCGTCATCACAACTGCCGGTAAGTTTCAGCGTTGCATCGGGACCGGCCACGATCTCGGGAAACTCGGTCACAATTATCGGCGCGGGGCAAGTTACTATCAACGCAAACCAGGCTGGCAACGCAAACATCAATGCGGCGCCGCAAGTGCCGCAGTCTTTCACCGTAGCACCAGAAAACCAAACGATCACATTCAATCCAATTCCTGATCATACATTTGGTGATGCTCAGTTCTTTCTCTCCGCAACTGCCTCATCAGGTCTGCAAGTTAGTTTCAGCGTCGTTTCAGGTCCCGCAGTGCTTTCCGGCAATGGCGTGACAGTTACCGGAACCGGTTTAGTGACGATAAAGGCCGATCAGTCCGGCAACGCGAACATAAGCGCTGCCCCGTCGGTAACGCAATCGTTCAATGTAGTAAAGGCTAACCAGTCCATCACGTTTGGCCCCATAAGCAATCACGCATTCGGCGATGCTCCATTTACACTGAGCGCGAGCTCCTCGTCAGGTCTGGCGGTTTCTTTCAACGTCGTCTCCGGCCCGGCGACCTTAAATGGCTCTACGCTAACATTGAACGGTGCCGGCGCAGTGACTATCGAAGCGGATCAAAACGGGGATGCCAACCATAACGCCGCCCCACCCGTGCAGCAGACATTTACGGTGGCGAAGGGATTGGCTGTAATTAACCTCAGCAACCTGGTGCAGATATTCGATGGCAATCCCAGGGCGGCGACAGTAACGACTTCGCCAAATGGATTAAGTGGATTATCTGTTACCTACAACGGATCACCGGCCCCGCCGACGGTGATCGGCAGTTATTCGTTAGTTGCATCGCTGTCTAATGCTAATTTCCAGGCGAGCAACGCAACTGCGACGTTCAAAATCGTTGGACTGTCCCCGACTGATAGTCAGAATGTTAGTCCGGGAAATCAAGTCACCGCTTCCGTGTTGCCGAACGGCGGTCCGGGAGTGACTGCTGATCTGACTCACACTGGCCGGGGCGTAATCGCTACTGTCAGTGTCGGGGTTTATTCAGATAATCCGACCGCGTCCGGTGTCGTTAATGCGGGCGGCGGTTTTGTCGATGTAAAGGTGGTCCAGTCAAACAGCGATGACACCCTTGTGATCAACTACTATTACCCCAGCGGTGTGACAGGGGCGAACGAGACTGCGTTGCAGTTACTCTACTTCAACGGGACAAGCTGGCTTCCTGTTATTGGAAGCGGCGGCAGCGCTCCGATCAAGAACACTACCGACAATCTGGACGGAACGATATCAGGTGGCAGATTCACAGTGACGCTTGACAACACCAGCAGTCCGACGGTCACTGCCTTGTCAGGAACTCCGTTTGCCGCAACCACAGCCGTGATGGGAGATCTGAACGGCGACGGCGTCGTCACGGTTTCGGACCTGGTAGTTCTTGCCAATGTGATAGCAGGGAATTTGACCCTGACACCCGTGCAGAAAGCGGCTGCGGATGTATCGCAGAACGGGAGCGGACAGCTTGATATCACGGATCTCGTTACGCTGGCAAATTTCCTTGCCGGGAATATCAAAACAATGCCAGTGATAAGTCCATAAGTTGGGAACGCAATCGACCGTGCTCTCTTTGGCTATTTCTGACCGGAGGATTTTTCCTTGATAGCCAGTTTGCGCTTTTCAGGAGCCTGGCGGTTTAATCGGTTGACTGCTTTTAGCAGAGCTCGCTCGGCCATTTGAATGTGAGACATGGATTGGTTGTCGTTAGCGCGATAATAATGCTCCTTGCTGACCCGGTAAGCACGCGCGGCTTCCAGGACCGCGGCCTGACGCAGTTCGGCGTTCGATAATTGTTCGCGCAGAAATTCCAGGCGCTCGGTCACGGATAACGCCGCTCCCGAATCAGTGGAGCGCGGAATCTCGAATGAATCGAGCATCTGGTGGGCTTTATCTGCGTCTTCTGTGAGGCCGACGAGTCGAACTCTTAATTGAATAGTTTCCAACATACATCTTCCCTCAATCGCTAATATCGGCAAAGGAGGCGAGAACTTACCTTTGAGCCCATTCAGGATGACGTTTTTGCAACTTAGATTCACGTTCGTCTACTTGATATCCCTCCACCTGATCCAGGACACAAGGTTTTGCTGGCCTCGAAACAATCACAACAGTAACAACCGTCAATGCCAGGTCAAACTTCATCTCCTACGCTTCACACATACCGATTCTTGAATAGAATATAATCGTGTAGGTTATAAACATCTCGAATTGCTTTTATTTTGTCTGTTGCCGGGTTGCGAAATAGAAAGGGCTACGACTATGCGATACAGAAACTCTTCAATGTGGCGAGCGGTTTCAGTTCTTCTGCTGGTTGCGATCGGGTATCCTCCGTTTGTTTTCAGCCAGGAAGTGAAGAAGACACTTGTCACAGCGACGGATGACGGAGCGGTCTCACAACAGGGAAAAACATCCGATCAGGACAAGGCAACTCAGCCACAGGTTGATCTTAATCAGGATCGCGTGGGCGTCGACAGCAACAAAAAGCTGACTCTTTCGCTGGAGCAGGCTATAGCAATGGCGCTGGGCAAGAATCGTGATATTGAGATTGAGCGGGCCAATATTCAAATGGCCGAGCAGGACCTTTTGGCCGCCCGTGGAGCCTATGATCCCGTTGTCGGTGTTCAGTCTTATTATCAATCCACGACGATACCGACCAGCTCGATTTTGCAGGGGACTCCCGATTTCAAGCTTACGGACAAAACTTTCGTTTACAGCCCGACTTTACAGCAGCTATTGCCGACCGGCGGTAATTACAGTCTGAACTTCAGCAACAATCGGGATGTGACAACAAACACGTTCGCTGCATTGAATCCTTCATTCAATTCCACGCTTAACTTCAGCTTTGCACAGCCTCTTCTGCGCAATTTCAAGTTGGATCGAAACAAACGACAAGTTCTGATCGCCAAGCGCAGGCTGGATTTATCCGACAGCCAGTTCAAACAACGAGTAATAGACATCATCAGCAGCGTCCAATCCGCATATTGGGATCTGGTGTTCACGATACGCGACGTGCAGGTAAAGCAGGAAGCGGTTGACCTGGCCAACGAGCAGCTGGCTCGCAATCAAAGAATGGTCAAAGCCGGAACTCTAGCACCGGTCGAAATCGTCTCGGCAGAGGCCGAAGTGAAACGTCGTGAAGAGGACGAGCTAACCTCCGTTGAAAACATCACCAGAGCCGAGAACAATCTAAAAGGGATGCTCCTGGCCGATCGCACAGCGCCAGAATGGGACAACGTGATCGTCCCAACGGAGAAATGGGATCCAGAGCCGGTTACGATGACCCTGGCAGATGCCGTTCAGACCGCGATGGCAAACAGGCCAGAGCTCGAGCAACTGAAAGTTCAGGATGAACTGACTAATATCGATGTTAAGTTCTACAGGAACCAGACAAGACCCCAGCTTGATTTAATCGGAACGTACGGTGTAACCGGATTGGCGGGAACATTATCGACTACGCCGAATCTGCTTACGAATCTTACTGGAAACCTGTTTACCAGGGTTAACCAGCTTTCGCTTGCTCAGAACCTGCCGCCGCTGGCGTTATTTCCGACCACCGTGCCGACATCTTTAATTGGCGGACAGGGGCAGGATCTGTTCAATCTCTTCAGCAATGACTTCAGAACGTTCAAAATCGGCGTAAGCTTCAACCTGACAATTCATAACCGTACGGCTGAAGGTAACCTTGGCCATGCGCTGGCCCAGCGAAGACAAATATCCGCGCAGAGACAGAAGACAGAGGAATCGGTCCAGATCGATGTTCGCGACGCTCTTCAAGCGGTAAAAACCGCTGAGAAACGGATCGAGGCCGCGCGGGCCGCGCGTGAGGCGAGCGAACGACAGCTTCAAAGCGAGGTTCGGCAATATCAAGCAGGAGAGTCTACAAACTTTCTGGTTCTGACAAGGCAAAATGATCTGTCAGACGCAAGAGGCAGAGAACTTCGAGCTATGACCGATTACAGCAAAGCGATAGTCCAATTGCAAAAGGCGATGGCAACGACGCTGCAGACACACAACGTCGTTGTCTCGAACGCTCATCCGGTAAATTGAGAAACGCGCGAACCGAACGCGATTGTTCATTTCACAGAACTTGAGTTATCTGCGTCTCAGAGGTTCGGAGATATTGCCGACCATGTCTCCGACCAGACGACGAGCTCCGCTGCCCGCGTGTGATCGCGCGAATCTGGCCAGATCTCCCTGGGTAACGATTCCTTCGATCTGTCCGTGATCGGTGACTACAGGAACTCGCCTGATTTGATTGCGAGACATCAATTCTCTGACGCTGTCCAGATCGTCGCGCTGGTTACAGGAGAAAACATCTGTAGTCATGAAATCTCCGACCCTGCAGTTGTCTAAATCTTCACCATAGGCGACCAGTCGGACGACAATATCGCGATCTGTGATCATTCCCAGCAGCCTGCCGCTGTTCGAAACGACCGGTATTGCCCCACAATCACACTCTCTCATTAATCTAGCTGCGCGTTCTACCTTATCGTCCGGATAGACGGTCGCGACATCTCGGGTCATCACTTCCCGAACCGTTGGACCTGCCACGCGTCGATTGTATTCGTCTGGCCTTGCGCCTCGACCTGTTTCGGTGAATCGTTGATCACGCAGCCGGGGTTGCTGACGCGATTGCCAATGCTGGTCATCCGCATAATCGCGCCCATGTTCGCGCCAGTCTCTCAAATCATCCATCTGACGGCGTCGCTCGGCTTCTTCGTCTCCGAACCAGGACCGAATTTCATCTCCGGCGCGGTCCAGAAACCCTCTTTCCTCCGTTTCTGCGTGTCGCGACGATTGGGAACGGCTGCCGCGATCCCATCGATCTCGATCCAGCCCTCGCTTGTCCAGGCTGCCGCCATAAGCTAAATCGCCGTAATCGCTTCGAGCGCTTCCAAAATTGGGCGGCTGTTCGGCTCTATTGCGTCTTACATTTCCTGCATCATTCGACCGGTCAGAATCATACCTGCGCATCACCAGTTCTCCTTTGCATGGCCTTCATGTGGTTCGTAGTTATCCGAAGAAAGATTGGCAAGCGCGGTGCCAGATGCTGTCAGCGAATCGGACGAGGCACGAGCCACAAAACTGTCGGAAGTCAGTTCCTTCATAGAAGAAATGCACTGTATTGATCAACCGAGAATTTGCTTTTACGTATGATTACAAAACAAACATTCATGAAAAGAATACATAAAATTTCCTGCTGTTTGGGTCTGTACACCTCATTTCCGCTGTCAAATCTGCGTCTGTGCAGACGGCACAGAGCTTGCCTGTATTTAGGCGGAAAAATTTGCATCGAAAAGGATTAGAGGCAAGCGATGGATAGAGCACTGTCAGGACAAGACGGAACGTCGAATGGACCGATGGCGAAAGCTAACTCGATCTTTAATTCAATAACAGAAAAGGTATCAGACGGACTATTGGTTGCCGCGCAGAGAGTGGATGAGGGAGCATCGCAAATACAGGCTCATCCGCCGGAGGCGTTGGCTTCGATGGCGCCAAAGATCGGTGAATACGGGCACACCGCGGCCCGGGCGTTAGAACGTTCCGCGGATTACATTCGCGATGTTGATCTGGAAGAGTTAAAGGAAGAAGCTGAAACCAGGGTTCGCCAGCATCCAGGGAAGGCGTTGCTGATCGCGGCCGGTGTTGGATTTGTGTTGGGTGGTTTGATGAAGAGGAGAGGATTATGAGCGCGCAAGGAAGCACGATTTCAAGTCATTTTGTGAAACGAGTTGACGAAGACAGAAGCTTTGGTGAGTTATTAGGAAGGCTCGCCACGGACTCGTCGACGCTTGTCCGGAACGAATTATTACTCGCCAAAAAAGAACTGGGCGAAAAAGCAGCGATGGGCGGCAAAGCCGGAGCATTGCTACTGTCCGCCGGGTTGCTTGGACTAGCATCTCTTATATTTTTCGGAATGACTTTGCTGGAAGTGCTTGCGCTTGTTTTGCCGCGATGGGGCGCGGCGCTCATTATAGCTTTGGGATTCGTGATCATTGCAGGCGTTTTCGCGGCCGTTGGCATTGATCGTTTGAAGCGAATGTCGTTAAAGCCGGAACAGACTATGGAAACCATTGAGGAGGACAAGGAATGGCTCAAGAAACTAGCCTAGAGAAGAAAAGCACCACGCCTGCAGGCGACGAGAATAGAAGTATCGACGAAATCCGGCAGGACATCGAAAAGACCAGGCAGAATATCAGCGGAACGGTCGATGTGCTTGGGACAAAGTTGCAGAAGCAGCTCGACTGGCGAGAATACGTTAGAAGGAAACCGCTGGTGGCCGTCGGCATCGGACTTGGCGCGGGATTCGTACTTTCCCGCATGATTGTAAGCAAACCCAAACCTCGATTCAGTATGGGGGATTTAATCGCCGACACAATAGCCAAAACGGTCGGCCAGATTATGCGTCCCCAGCCGGAAAGCATGTTCAAGAGCGCGGCGAAAATGATCGGCGGCGCCCTGGTAACCCAGGTCGTACAGTCACTTCAGCCGCCTCAGGAAGAAGCGGAGCTGCATCATCAGCATCAGTACGCGCATGCAGCCGAATTTGCGGAACGGCGACAATAAGCACAACTTTGGCAGGCAGAACTTTTCAATTTCATTAAAGGAAATTTTTTACAAAGGAGTATGTATGGAGACCAGGGCAGAAACATCCAATCGCACCAGCACGCAGACTGGAAACGCCAGCACGAGAGTGAACGACACAGCTACAAATTTAATCAACACGGCCAAGGACACGCTCAACACTGGCGTGGAGAAGGTTACCAAGAGCACGACCGATGTGTACGATTCGGCGATTAAGTATTCAAAGCAGAATCCGGGGACGGCTTTGGCGATAGCGCTGGCCGGAGGCGTGACGCTCGGATTTATTCTCGGCCGCAGCAGCAAGTCACGTTTTGACGATACGCTGTGGGGCGCCGTGGCAACGGCCGCGATCAAATCGGCTCTCGACTATTGGACATAAATAAAGCTGAGACCGTGAAGAAAAGTGTTAGTCAGCGTTTCAACGAGCGCCTGACTAACACTTTTGTTTGCTAACAAGTTTTGACGTCGAAGTTGTGACGCGGTCGTACTTCAAACACGCGTACCAACTCGCCTTTTCCCAGCCTCGCCACGATGATTATTAGCGATCGACCTCTGCCGGACCTGCAACTATTTCATCAAGGAAAGATTTATTGACTTCACAGTTTTCGCCGTTCTCTAGCCCACGCTCAGGCTGAAAAACCGTTTTAGCGGACGGTTGATCAGGAGTCGGCAGGAGCAAAGATATCGAGATTATGGTCGAGATAAGTATGTTCAAACTCGGCCCCTTTTAAATCATGTTCGACTTCGATCTTCCTAAAACATAATATATGATGAGTTGTGAACTGAGAGGAATAATGAAGATTTTCATCAACACAATTCTGTCATTTTCGTCATTGGCCATAAAACGGCCGCTTTTTTCCACTCTTTGTTTTGCTTTGCTGCTGGCGATTGGAACCGGTGCGTTTGCTTGTCGCGGACCGGCGGGCAAGACGGATTCTGAAGCCAAGACCTACAATATAGAAGGAAAAGTCACGTCGATTGACAAAGCAGGGAATCGCTTAACGATTTATCACGGAGCTATCCCCGGTTATATGGATGAGGCGATGACAATGCCTTACCCGCTGAAAGACCAGAAAAGCTATGACGCACTCGAGGTCGGCGACACGATTAAGGCCAAGCTTGTCGTGATGTCGGATTCTCGGGAATGGCTGGAAGACGTCGTTGTCAGTAAGAAACAATCTGGGCCCGCTGCGGACAAAAACGACAAGGCAAGCCCGTCTGATCATCATTAAAAAGCGTTACCCAAGTCGCACTCAGGTAACGGAGAGAGAATTCTATGCACAGGTCGTGACGTTGCATACGCCGCTGCAACACTCGGCCCCTGTGGCGCAAGCCCCACCAGTACCTACACATGTGGATGCGTGCGTCGATCTTGGCGCAATGATCGTAGTCACTACGGGCGCGGCGATTACCGCTGCGATGCCCGCAGCCTTTAACATTTGGCGGCGGCTTAGTCCCTTGGTCTCGTTATGGATCACCGGAGTGGCCAGCAAGCTGGATTTATCCAATTGTTCGAGAGCCAGCCAAACCATTTGTTCACGCTCCGCGAGCCCTGCGCCTACCGATTCGAGCCGGTTCGATAGTTCCGAAACACTCGTATTCCCGTCGCAGTGCTGCCAGACAACCGCGGCATTTGGGTTCAGACAGTGAGCCACCTGAGTTTCCTGGTCATAAACCAACATTTCATGATCCAGATGTTTGATGACTAATGAATCTTTCCGAGCTAATGGCCTGTATGAATTATTCCCCTCGATGTTCTTATTGCGCATGGATGTCCCCAATCTCCACTTTTCTCTTATTTCGCTGTAAAAGAAATCCCGAATTCTGCGTGATGCAATTCGACGAACACACCTGGTATTATTCTGCCTCAGAATAAATCAGATGTACAGCGAAGTGAATGGTTGAAGCCACTCATTTCTCATGAGTAGTTCTACTCATATTTTCGACCCGGTTTCTTCACCAGGTGGTTTCCCTTAAATTCCCGGTATTTGGCGGTGCTGGGGATTTCGATGAATAATTGATGGAATCACCTGTTCGCGTAATTGACAAAGAATTTGCTTCAATATAACCTTTAATTGGCGAGGTTTATGTTTATCTCCCGGATGAAGGTGAGTTGAAATGGAGCATGGTTTTGACGGGAGATCTGAGGATTTTCAGGTCAGTCCGGATCACGCTGAAAGCAAAGAAGTTGTTAGTCCGCCTCAACATGAAAGCGGCGTTTCCAGTCATTTAGCTTTCGAAAACCCGACTACTGCCGAGCCAGTTCAGTTGCCGTTACCAGAGATTAACAGTAACTTATCTGACCCGGAATCCCCGTCTCGTGCGGAGTTATTTGTTCGCCAGCAGCCAATACGTCTTGGCGGCCATCTGGATGAAATGCGCCCGCCATCACTGGTTCAACCCCAAAGCGTCGAAGAGCGTCACCCGGTACGTCCGGTATCTTTTGAGGGAGCTGCCGACCCGCTCAGAAATTTCGGTCTCAGAGACGACGAATATTCCGCTACAGAATACGGTCTGCATTTCCCGGTGGCTCTCGCTGGCGGTGGCGGACACGCTGGCGGAGTTGAACCTCCAAAAGAGACCGCGAATGCCGAACCGGCGGATTCGGATCCATCTGGCAAGAGCGGGCAAAACTCGAGCGTTTGGCCCGAAGTGAAATCGCTTGCGCGCGATGTTGCGTTCGCGGCGATAACAGCGATCCTGATCGTAATGTTTGTCGTTCAGCCGGTAAAGGTTGAAGGCACAAGCATGTTGCCGCAACTGGAAAACGGCGAGCGTATCTTCGTTAATAAATTCATCTACGATTTCGATTCGGTTCATCGCGGGGATATTGTGGTTTTCTGGTTTCCCGACAATCCCTCGCAGTCATTTATCAAACGAGTGATCGGTTTGCCCGGCGACGTGATTAAAGTCGTGAACGGCAGGTTGTATATTAATGATAAGCTCTACGAAGAGCCTTACCTCTCGCCGCAGAGAACTCAACAGATATATAGTTTTGGGCCTCATACGGTTAAGCAGGCGCACTACTTCGTAATGGGTGACAACCGCGACGCTTCAAATGACAGCCGAGCTTGGGGCGAGGTTCCGGTAAAATACATTTACGGCAAGGCGATGTTCCGGTATTGGCCGCTGTCGAGTTTCGGAACGATACCGACGCAGTCGGACGAGGAAAAATAGTTCGGAAAAGCGTTTCTGGATAACGCAACGGGATCTGCATGCGCGTGAGCCTGGCAGGACAAGCGGAAAGAGACGACAAAGTTGGTCGCAAACAAAGGTCGGCTGACCCTCCTTATAAAGCTGGTTTATGATCCTTTAGAGAGCATCGCCGATATTTATCGGTTGGCTCCTATTCTTAGCGCTTCGATTCTTTCCGTCCTTATAACAATAATGTATAACGGCAGATCGACCAGCACGTCGACCGGCTTGTTTTCCGATCTGCACGATCTATTTACAGAATCGCTCCGTGATGAGTCGCGGCTCAAATTCTTTTTAAGGTTCATACTGCCCAATCAACTACAGCAAAACTTCGAGCGCACCGCCTTGCCGCTGGTGTTTCTAACTGCCTTCCTGGTTCCCATCAGTATCATTGTGGCGAACTTGTTCACCCACCGCGAGAAAATGGGTCGAGCTCTCAGGCTGGAATACACGCGCTTAGCAAGCGTAGTCCTGTACAACTGGAGCGTTGCCCATCTCGTTGTCGGCATTCCGGCATTACTGTTTTTTAATTCCCGGTCGGCATATTACAGCGGGGCGCTGATGTTTGCTCCGTTGCCTTACTTCGGGCTGCTGGTCATACTGGCGTTGAGAAAGATCTATAATCTGACTTTTGGCAAAGCGATGGTCACCACAATCGTGGCTATCGTTGCGCTGCCGATGCTCCTGTTTGGACCAATGTTTCTGTTCTCGACCGTTCCGTTCTTCATCCTGTTCTGGTTTGTGATATTGATTCGAGGGTACGCAGGTGAAATTCTTTCCGCGCATCGCGCTCGTGTGCGTTTTGAACAGAGCCTGGTTACTGCCACATTGAACCCGGCGGATTCCAGCGCGCACTACAATCTTGGACGCATATATCAACAACGCGGACAGGAAGCCGAGGCAATCAACTGCTTCAACAAAGCGCTAGAAATAAATAGCGACGAGATAGATGCATATTACCAACTTGGAAGAATTGCTCGCGATCAGCAAAGATACAGCGATGCGATTCTTGCTTTCGATGCAGTTGTACAGCGGGATTTGAATTATTCACAACAAGAGGTCTGGCGAGAGGTCGGTGCGACATACTATGCTGCGGGTCAGTACGCGGACGCAAGTAACGCGCTGGAGAGGTTTCTTCGTTCGCGACCATCCGATGCTGAAGGGATGTATAGATACGGATTGGCTTTGTTTCAGCTGGGGCGACTGGACGACGCTGTAACGCAGATGAAAGATGTCATCGAGACGGTACAGAATGCTCCAGCGTTCAAGTATCGGATCGATCGTCGATGGATGATTGAAGCGCAAAGTTTTTTAAGATCGCAAACTGCGTAAGCAGTGTAGGCAATATTGGGAGGAGAATTGAAGGCAATACTTGCATTAGAAGACGGTAGAGTTTTTCACGGTAAGGCATTCGGCGCAACCGGACAAAGCACCGGTGAAGTCGTGTTCAATACATCGATGACCGGCTATCAGGAAGTCCTGACCGATCCCTCCTACGCCGGCCAGATTGTGGTTATGACCTATCCCTTAATTGGAAATTACGGTGTTAACTCTGAAGACGTTCAATCGCGAAAGCCCTTTGTAGAAGGTTTCGTGGTTCGTGAAGTCTCTGCCATTGCCAGCAACTGGCGCTCTGAAGGGACACTGGAAGATTATCTCCGCGATAACAATATCATCGGGATCAGCGATATTGACACTCGTGCTCTTGTGCGCCACATCAGAACTCGCGGAGCGCTTAGAGGCTGCATCGCGACCGGCGATGTAACGGACCATGAAGCTATCGAGATGGCCAGAAAATCTCCAAGCATGTCCGGTCAGGACCTGGCCAGCCGCGTTACCTGTCCGTCAAAATTTGAATGGGACACAATCAGTCCGTCTGAAAAATCGACTGAGAAAAAATTTCATGTTGTCGCTTACGATTTCGGGGTTAAGTACGACATTCTGCGTCAGCTCGCCGATGCCGGTTGTAAAATTACCGTTGTGCCTGCGCACACAACTGCCGAAGAAGTCCTGTCAATGAATCCCGACGGAATATTTCTGTCAAACGGTCCTGGCGATCCAGAACCTCTTACAGACGTTGTCGAAAACCTGAAGAAACTGATAGGGAAGCGCCCGATCTTCGGTATCTGCCTGGGCCACCAATTACTCGGCTTAGCGTTCGGCGGAAAAACGTTCAAGCTGAAGTTCGGTCACCGCGGTGGCAACCAACCAGTGATAAATCAACAGACCGGCAAAGTCGAAATCACCGCGCAAAATCACGGGTTCGCCGTCGACGCAGATTCGATCACGGATCCTGATATCGAAATCACACATCTGAACCTAAACGATAATACAAATGAAGGGCTGCGTCACAAGAATCTGCCGGTCTTTTCGGTGCAGTATCATCCTGAGGCCGCGCCGGGTCCGCACGATGCGACCTATCTCTTCAAGGACTTTATCGCGGCTATGGAAAATAGCCGCGAACATCAACTACTCGTATCGTAAGGCCGTATTCGGATCGACTTTCATCGCGCGACGAGCAGGCACATAACTGGCCACTATTGCCACCAGCGCTAAAACAATGGATATGCCGGTGAATGTAAGTGGATCTGACGGGCTTACGCCATAAAGGATAAAGCTGATAAATCGAGTAAGCCCGAACGCGCCGGCCGCGCCTACCGCTATTCCAATCAGGGCTAATTTAATCGCGTTACCGACTACCATTGCCAGAACCTGACGCTGACTGGCCCCAACAGCCATTCGAATGCCAATTTCTCGCGTTCGCTGCGCCACTGAATACGAAATAACACCGTAGATGCCAATCGAGGCCAGTATAAGCGCCAATGCGGAAAAGAATCCGATCAATATCAATGCAAATCGTCGGTTTGACAATTGGTCGGATTTAATCTCTTCCATTGTCTTGGCATTCGATAACGTGGCAGTGCCGCCGACTGACCTTAACGTCTCTCGAATAGCGGGGACAAAACTTGCAGGCTGTGCGTTAGTTCGTGCTACAAACGCGATTCCATTGCCTATAAACTCGTCCGGAACCTGATTGAACGAGATATACATCTGTGGTCCGACAATGGCTCCATCGGCTGTATCGAGATTCTGTTGCTTGACGTGACCGACGACACCGATTACCTGAAATTCAAACGCGGTGTTAGCTTCGACGGGCAGGTTTATGTGCTGACCAACAGGATCTTCGTTGGCAAAGTATCTCTTTGCCATGACTTCATCGATTACCATTACCAGCCCAGACGTTTGCGTATCGCTATCCGTAAAGAATCGCCCTTTCAGCAAAGGAACACGCATGGTCTTCTGATAGCCGGAATCGACGATGTAGGTCATCGCCAGTGGCAGCTCGCTCGGTGATGGTTTCGGTCGGCCTGTTACGAAAAACTGTTCTTCATCATCGCTTCCTGCAAGCGGAACCAGTTCTGTCGGCGCGGCCGCTTCTATGCCGGGCAGGGCATCGACCTTTTCGGTAAACTGCTTAAAGAACCTGCGAATCTTCGGCGCGTCCGGTTTCTCGTCCGCATTCGCAAATTCTTTCGACGACAGGGAAATGTCGAACGTCAATATGTTCTGGTCATCGAATCCAGGATTTACTCGATTCAGCGCGACAAAACTGCGAATCAATAATCCCGCTCCCACAAGCAAAACCAGCGAAATTGCGATTTCAGCCACGACTAACGTGCTGCGAAGCGTCTGTCGCCCCGTTCCGGATCGGCCGCCTTCTTTGAGAGTCTCATTCAAATTGGGGTTCGAGGCCTGAAGCGCTGGCGCCAGACCGAAAATGACGCCAGTGACAATCGATACCGCCAGAGTGAATAGCAGCACGTTGGAGTCGACGGTTATATCATTAACTCTTGGCAACACATCAGGAAGCGCCTTCAATGCCAGACCCGTTCCCCAATAAGCAGCGACTAAACCCAGCACTCCACCTGTCAAAGCGAGCATTACACTTTCCGTGATCAACAGACGCATGATACGCGTGCGACTCGCTCCAAGCGCAGTTCGGATCGCTATCTCTTTTTGGCGAACTGATGCTCGAGCCAGCATCAGGTTGGCTACATTAGCGCAAGCGATAAGCAGAACCAGAAGCACCGCCGCCAGCAGCATGTAAAGACCTTTGCGGACATCGCTGACTGTCGCATCGTAGAGGGAATTGAGCGTGACGGAATGCTCTTTGTTCGTATTCGGATACTCTTGGCCCAATGCGTTCGCAATCGATGTTATGTCGGCGCGAGCTTGTTCTAATGTCATGCCCGGTTTAAGTCGCGCAATCGCTTGTGTGCCCGGGTGCCACGATCGTTCCTTTAATGCCCTGGCTTTTGTTGCAGCTATCGGAACCAGAACATCGGCTTTTGAAGAGAAGAAGGGGAAATCTGCCGGAAGTACACCAACGATCTGATAGAGCTTGTCGTCCAGGCTGATTGTTTTTCCTATGACAGAGCGATCACCACTGAACCGACTCTTCCATAGCGAGTCTGAAATCATCGCAACAGGGCTGGCGCCATCACGATCCTCGTCGTGGGTGAAATTATGACCGACCTCGGGATTTATGCCAAGCACCGTCAGGAAGTCAGCGGAAACTTCGCGCCCGCTTAGTCGCTCAGGTTGGTCGATACCAGTAAGGTTAAAATCGGTCCAGCGATATGCGGCAATGGATTCAAATGATTTGTTTCGATCACGCCAGTCCTGAAAATTCGGGTACGAAATCGAACCTTGATCGAATCCGCCCCATTTTTCCCAGATTCTTACCAGCTTATCCGGCTGTTTATAGCCAAGAGGCTTAAGCAACACACCGTTGACCACACTGAAGATGGCTGAATTTACGCCGATACCCAGCGCAAGCGCTAGAATTGCAATGATTGTAAACGATGGCTTTGCCATCAGCATTCGGAATCCGTAACGTATGTCTTGCCTGAACGCTTCCATGTATACCTCCGGTTGGCTATGTCTCCGTGTTAGTGGCTGTTCCGCGCCTATTGTTTCAGTAGTTCAAAAGAGCTTTACGAAATATCGCGGTACTTTGGTTCGACAAACTTCGCTTACAGAAGAATTCCGAACGAATATGAAGCATGCGATTTTTCACTCCAAAGTAGACGTCAAAAAAGAGATAATAGTTAACGACAGAAAGCAAAATTTCCGGTTATTATTACAGCTCAGAATTAAAGCCTCCGTCATTCTCTTCGCAGACTAATGCGCTGACGCTTGAATTTTGAACCTGAAATTATTATGGATGCACCGATCACAACGGAGAACGCAAACCGAAATACCGCCAATCGCGTGCCGAAGCTCGAAATGCTCGGCATCAGCAAGCGTTTTCCAGGCGTCGTTGCTCTGGACAATGTCGATCTGCAGCTTCACCAGGGCGAGATCATCGGCTTGATCGGAGAGAACGGCGCCGGCAAATCGACGCTAATGAAGATCCTGGGTGGAATACACCAGCCCGATAGCGGCTCGATCGGTTTATCCGGCAAACCAGTTTCGATTCACTCGGTCAGGGAATCAATCGATTCAGGGATCGGAATCATCCATCAGGAATTAAATGTCCTTGATAATATTGATGTTGCCGGAAATGTTTTTCTGGGTCGCGAGCCGACATTCGGAGGCCCATTGCGGTTAATTGACAGATCCGCGATTTATGCAAAAACAGAAGAATACCTGGAACTGCTACGCCTTAACGTTTCGCCACGCACACCTCTCAGTAAACTATCTATCGCGCAGAAACAGTTAGTGGAGATCGCCAAAGCGCTTTCGTTGAATGCACGCATCCTGATCATGGACGAGCCGACATCCAGCCTGACGCTGTCCGAAACCGAAAGATTGATGGAGATAACGAAAGACCTGCAGTCACGCGGCATAAGCATCATTTATATTACACATCGCCTGCCGGAGATTCAGCAGCTTGCCGATCGTGTTATCGCTCTGCGCGATGGAAAAAATGCCGGCTTGCTTTCTCGCGCGGAAATCACGCATGACAAGATGGTAAGCCTGATGGTCGGTCGTGATTTGAGCAGCTTTTATGTCAGTCACCAGTCTGGCGATCAGACAACGCGCTTCGAAGTTCGAAATCTCCGCACCAGCGAGCGACCCGATTCCGAAGTATCGCTTGTAATTCGAAGAGGTGAGATTGTCGGAATGGCGGGGTTGATCGGGGCTGGTCGCTCGGAACTGGCTCAGGCTATTTTTGGCATCAACAGGTTGTTGTCGGGAGATATCCTGCTGGATGGCCGCGAGATAAAAATAAAGTCCCCGAAAGACGCCATCAGCAACGGTATTTATCTTGTTCCCGAAGATCGTCGTAATGCCGGGCTGATCACAGGAATGACGGTTCGCGATAACATTACGATGCCGGCGCTTGATCGATATAGCTCCGCGGGAATCATCAACGGCAAAGCGGAAACCGCCGCCGCAAAAGACCTTTGCACTGAGCTCAGAGTCAAAACGGCGTCGGTTGAAACGAAGGCAGCCAATCTTAGCGGCGGTAATCAGCAAAAGGTTGTGCTGGCCAAATGGCTTGGCCTGAATCCGAAACTGATCATATTTGACGAGCCAACACGCGGTATCGACGTCGGCTCGAAAGCGGAGATCTACCAGTTGATGCGAAGACTGGCTGATCGTGGAGTAGCGATACTGATGATCAGCAGCGACATGGAAGAAATATTGGGCAACAGCGACCGCGTTGCCGTGATGCACGAAGGAAAAATTACCGGCATCCTGGAGCGCGAGGAATGTAGCGAAGAATCAATTCTGCATCTGGCTGTCGGACGTTCGGCGTCGAAATCTCAGAGCTTGGTTTCATAACACAGAGGGGACGAGGAATAGTTTGAGAAAAGAGCTTGGCATTTTCATCCTGCTGGTTGTGCTATGCATCATAGTCTCGATAAAGAATCCGCAATTTATCAGCAACGCAAATATTCAGAACATGAGCCGCCTGATCGGAATGTATGGAATATTCAGCATCGGCGCTGGAATCGTTATTATAACCGGCGGCATCGATCTCAGTATTGGATCAATTCTCGCTCTTTTCGGTGTGGTGCTTTCGATCATGCTGACGGAGTGGCATTGGCCCGCGATTGTCGCGCTGGCGGTGATTCTCGCGTTCGGAGCCTTTCTGGGGACGATTCATGGTCTGTTAATCACGCGAATCAAAGTTCAGCCCTTTATCGTGACCCTTTGCGGGTTGCTTATATACAGAGGTCTGGCCAGGTACATCGCGAATGACAGCACTCGTGGATTCGGCACGGGCGAAGGCTTCAAATGGCTGGCTTATCTTGCCACGGGCAGTTTTCTGCATGTTCCCATGCCATTTGTCCTGCTGATAATCGTCGCCGTAATTATGTGGGTTGTACTGCACCGTTCAGTTTACGGCAGATACTTACTTGCGGTAGGCAACAACGAGGAAGCCGCTCGGTATTCAGGTTTAAACTCAAAAAATATCATAACCGCGGCATACATCATTTCAGGAGTGCTGGCCGGCATCGCATCGATCCTGGTCGCGTTTTATACGAATTCGATCTCACCTTCTTCTCACGGAAATTTTTACGAGCTTTACGCGATAGCCGCGGCAGTCCTCGGCGGATGCAGCCTTCGGGGAGGCGAAGGATCGATTATTGGAATATTGATCGGTACGGCCTTGTTGCAAGTCTTGCGCAATCTGGTCAACCTGCTGGAGATTCCGGGATCGCTGGATTTCGCTGTTATGGGAACAGTGATTCTGATTGGCGTAATCGCAGATCAGTTGGTGAAAAAGCGATCCAGCAAAATGGTAAAAGTGAAGGCGGCAGTACGAAGTTGAGCGCTTTGTTCGTAGTACCGCCTTCACGCGGAATCTTGAAATCCTTACGCCCGAAGGCAGTGCTACGAACTTTAATCGGACCGTTGCTGATTGGTCTAACTTACATTGTGCGCTAGGCCAACCCGGCCGAGGTTTCTTGGCTTCGAAAGTTGTAATATAACGATGTCGCATTCGATCGGCAATTAGATGGAGGCAGAATATGGCGAACGATAACTACACACCGCGACCGGAAGACAAATTCAGCTTTGGGTTATGGACTGTCGGCAACCGCGGCCGAGATCCGTTCGGCGATGCGGTTCGACCCACACTCTCTCCGACCGATGCGGTCAAAATGTTATCGGAGGTTGGGGCGTGGGGCGTGAATCTGCACGATAACGATTTAGTGCCGATCGATGCCTCTCCTACTGAACGCGACAAAATCGTTCGGGAATTCATAGGCGCCTGTGAATCAAACAACATTGTGGTTCCAATGGCCACGGTTAACCTTTTTTACGATCCTGTTTTTCGTGATGGCGCCTTTACTGCAAATCAACCAGAAGTAAGAGCATACGCACTGCAAAAAACGATGAGGGCGATGGACCTGGGCGCAGAGTTAGGCGCAAAGATTTTTGTGTTATGGGGAGGTCGTGAAGGAACCGAAACCGATGCCTGCCGTCGTCCGGACGAAGCTATAAAGCGACTGCGCGAAGCCGTCAATTACCTTTGCGAGTACTCACTCGACAAAAAATACGGATATCGATTCGCACTGGAGGCAAAACCGAACGAGCCTCGCGCCGACATTTACATGCCGACTACCGGGGCGTACCTGGCCTTCATTGAGACGCTCGACCATAAAGAGATAGTTGGTGTTAACCCGGAAGTCGCCCACGAACACATGGCTGGATTGAACATGACCCACGCGGTCGCGCAGGCCTGGGAAGCCGGAAAACTGTTTCACATCGACCTGAACGACCAGATACCCGGAAGATACGATCAGGATTTGCGGTTCGGCTCAGCCAATCCGCGGGCTGCTTTCTGGCTGGTAAAATTTCTTGAAGATGTCGGATACGACGGCCCGCGCCATTTCGACGCGCATGCATATCGCACCGAGAATTACGATGGTGTGAAAGACTTTGCTCGAGGCTGCATGCGCACGTATCTGATTTTGAAAAACAAAGCAGCGCAATGGAACGCAGATCCTGAAATCAAATCCATTTTGGCCGAGTTGGCGGAACAGGGTGCCGATGCACCGACGATTGGCAAATACAGCCACGCGCATTCAAAAGCTTTGCTGGATCGTAACCTGGATCGTTCACAGATCGCGTCCAGACGGTTGAATTATGAACGACTTGATCAACTCACCATTGATATTTTGCTGGGCGTGCGATCTTAATAACATAAACGATCAACTTGAACTCTGATCAAATTTGCCCTCAAACATCAGGCAGAATTATGAACTCTGGCGGCGCAGTCACCCTTGCCTGCCTGATTCTCCGTACATACTATTCGATTATAAACGAGCAAGATCGTGATGTAAGACATGCAGGCAAGGATGCCTGTGTTCCCAGGGAGGACCATGGATTACTCTCAGAAGATTGCCACACAACTCGGATTGCGGGCCGGACAAGTTAAGTCGGCAATCGAACTGCTGGATCAGGGAAACACGGTTCCATTTATCGCCAGATATCGTAAAGAGATCACAGGTGCGCTGGACGAAGAGCAGCTACGACAGGTTGCAACGCAGGTAGAAAACCTGCGAACGCTCGACGAGCGCCGCCAGACAATTCTGGATTCGATAGAAGAGCAGGGCAAACTGACGCCAGAACTGCGCCAGCAGGTAATCACCGCAGAGACCCGTAATGCTCTGGAAGATTTGTACCAGCCGTTCAAACCTAAACGGCGAACGCGAGCTAGTGTGGCTCGCGAAAAAGGCCTTTCGGGTTTGGCCGATTTGATTCTGCAACAGGGAAGAGCCGACGGTGGAATCAGCAGGATCGTTGCTGCTTACATTACTGCTGAAGTGCCTGACGAAGCTGAGGCGCTTGCGGGAGCTCGCGACATTGTGGCGGAGACTATCAGCGATAACCCTGCAGTTCGACAGCGAACACGAGATAAGGCCTTGAAATGGGCGATGCTGCGGAGCGAGCGAATCAAAAATTCAGAGGATGCGCGAGGTGTCTTTGAAACCTATTATGATTTTCAGTGCCTTGTTGATCGCATCCAGCCTTACCAGACCTTAGCGATAAACAGAGGCGAGACAGAGAAAGTATTGCGGGTGCAGGTAGAGGTTGCCGAACGCGACTGGCGCAGCGCGGTTCAATCAGCCTTTCGTGTCGAATATAGATCGCCGTGGGTAGAGCAATTGGAGCTGGCCATCGATGACGCGGCAAAACGATTACTGCTGCCTGCGATTGAACGTGACGTACGACAGTATCTTTCCGATAAAGCAGAAGAACATGCTATCGCGGTTTTCGCGAAGAATTTATCGGGACTCCTGACTCAACCACCGCTTGCCGGCCGGACGGTGCTGGGACTTGATCCGGGTTTTCGAACCGGGTGCAAAGTGGCGGTAGTTGATCCTACCGGCAAGGTGCTGGAGACGACTACAATCTATCCGCATCAGCCGCAGCCACAATGGGCGAAATCGCTGGAGGCTCTTGCGGAGCTGGTGACAAAATATAAGGTAAGCCTGATTGCAATTGGTAATGGAACTGCCTCAAGAGAAACTGAACAGCTTGCGGCTGAGCTTATTAAAAAAACCACCGGCAGCATTTCGCTGAGTTACCTAATTGTGAACGAAGCAGGAGCCAGCATTTATAGCGCCAGTCCTCTCGCCCGCGCAGAGCTTCCTGACCTGGATGTTACATTGCGTGGCGCTGTTTCGATTGCCAGGCGCGTGCAGGATCCACTGGCTGAACTGGTAAAAATCGATCCGCAATCGATAGGGGTTGGTTTGTATCAGCATGACGTTAACCAGACAAAGCTGAGCCAGTCACTTACCAGTGTGGTTGAAACTGTTGTTAATCGGGTTGGTGTAGATGCCAATACCGCATCGCCGGCGCTGCTGACGTATGTCGCAGGTGTCGGGCCGAAACTGGCAGAGCGAATAGTCAGCTTCAGAAATGAAAACGGGCCATTTCGTAATCGCAGGCAATTGCTAAAGGTATCTGGTCTTGGACCGAAAGCATTTGAGCAGGCGGCCGGATTTCTGCGCGTTCGCGGTGGCGACAATCCGCTGGACGGCAGCGCCATTCATCCAGAGAGCTACGACGCAGCGGAAAAAGTATTAAAGACTGCCGGTTTAACCAAAGACTCGCCGCCAGCGGCCCGCCAAACCGCGCTGGATAACCTAAAAGAGAAACAGTCGATAGAGCAGCTTGCCGCCCAGTTGCAAACGGGGGTACACACTCTGACCGATATTATGGAGCAGCTTGTTCGTCCGGGTCGCGATCCCAGAATGGATGTTCCTGCGCCAATTCTGCGTAACGATGTACTGAAAATGGAAGACTTAAAGCCCGGGATGCGTTTACCGGGAACCGTTCGCAACGTCGTTGATTTCGGTGCATTCGTCGATATCGGCGTAAAGCAGGATGGATTACTGCATCGTAGCCAGGTCCCGTCTGGAACTGCCCTGAGCGTGGGGGCCATTATCGAAGTTGAGATCATCCGCGTTGAAATGGATAGGGGAAGAATCTCCCTGGGATGGGCAGCGGCGGGGTCCAGGGATCAGGGGCCAGGGATCAGGGAAAACAGCCAGTAGAGACTACCCCGCGGGAACAAGCGCTATGACGAGACCTGGATACACACTGCTAAATAACTCGACAACGACTCAATCCTGACCATTTCCCGAGGAGAGATTAGCTTATTTACGAATAGCTTCGCAAATCCCGGCTTCCTGCTGAAGTTACTGGCAACCGCGCCGCAGATCCTTCAAATAAACCAATCCGTTTAAGATTCTCATGACGTATCGGGAATGTACCCATACATCGGTGGCTTATGGCTGCCCGATCGCGTACCCAGATTGTTATGAGGTTCTTTTTTGTTCTTGAATCCCAACAAACTATTAAATAAGCCGAGCAGAAACTGCGAGTCGCATGTAAAAAACTACGTTTAGATTTAACGCCGTCACCGTGAGGTTCAGAAGAGAATGGAATATCGGAAATATATCTTATGTTTGCTCGTTTCACTTGCGATCTGCGCGCACGCAGTAGCTCAACAACCGCAATCCAGACCGGCAACTCGAGTGGCAATAAAAGCGGGAAGATTGCTTGATATTCGGTCTGGTAAGATCAGAACTAACGTCGTCATAGTTATTGAAAATGATCGAATTGTTAGTCTCACCGATTCTGTTCCCGCAGGGATATCGGTCATTGACCTATCGAATCAGACTGTTCTTCCCGGATTAATCGACTCTCACGTCCATTTGCTCCTTAACTGGAAAGATCAATCATCCTTTTCCGTCTTGAGGATGTCTTCGCCGCAGGGCGCGCTTTGGGGCGCGTACAATCTCAAAACATATCTCAATAAAGGATTCACAACGGTTCGCGACGCGTGCGAATACGATTCCGCCTACGGTCAATTCGCCTTGCGCGACAGTGGGAAGATGGGCTTGATCCAATCTCCGCGTGTAGTGGCGGCGGGAAGCTGCATTTCGGTCACCGGCGGTCATGCTGACGCTGATTCACTTGCGCCGGATCAAGCCTTGCCGCGTCGACCAAACATCGCCGATACGGTTAGCGAGATCAGCCTAATAACCAGGCGCGATCTCAAATACGGCGCGGATTGGATCAAATTGATGGCGACTGGCGGTGTGATGGATCCCCTCAGTGATTTTAACGTGCAAGAACTGAGTGAAGAGCAAATGCGAGCCGCAGTGGAAATCGCGCATCGCGCCCGACGACGAGTTATGGCTCACGCCGAAGGAACCGAAGGCATCAAGGCCGCCGTAAGAGCCGGAGTCGATTCAATTGAACACGGCACGATGCTGGACGAAGAAGGGGCTGCATTGATGGAGAGCAAAGGCACATGGTTAGTTCCTACGCTGAACACTTTTCAAATGAGCGTTGAGATTGGATTGGCCAACAACCAGGATCCAGTAATGTTGGAAAAAGGTAAAGCAATCTTGAAATACCAGCAACCCGCTTTTGCCCTGGCGCTGAAACATCATCTCAAGATTGCCTTCGGGGATGACGATGACCCGGAATTTGTCAGCAGGGAATTCGCGGCGCTGGTGCGCGGCGGTCTGAAGCCAATCGAGGCCCTGCAAGCGGCCACCATAAACGGAGCGGAATTACTCGGCTTATCGGACCAGATCGGCACGCTCGAGCCTGGCAAATTCGCAGATATCATCGCACTCAATGGCGATCCGCTGCAGGACATTAAAGTGACGGATCAGGTCGTATTTGTGATGAAGAGTGGCCAGGTTGTCGTGAATCTTTTGGATAAAAGCAAATAAACAGTTCTGGAACGAAAATGCATTCTTAATTTAAGTCCCTTGAAATCGAAAGGAGTTTGGAATTGGAAATAGATAATCAGACGTCGCCCAGCGTCATGTTGCAGATGATCACATCTTCATGGATCGCTCAATCAGTCTATGCCGCGGCAAAGCTTGGAATCGCCGATTTGCTAAAAGACAAGCCCAGGACAAGCGATGAGCTGGCCCGGGAAACAGCAACTCATTCCCCGTCACTTTACCGTCTTATGCGCTCGCTGGCGGGCATCGGTATATTTGCCGAGGACGAAAACAGGCGGTTTCATCTGACACCCATGGCCGAATACTTGCGGTCCGATGTTCCCGTTTCCATGCGAGCCGCCGCTATCATGTGCGGAGAGCCATGGCACTGGCAGACCTGGGGCAACATTCTTCATACTCTAAAAACAGGAGAACCAGGAATAGTCAACGCGACGGGGATGCGTCTTTTTCCCTTTCTTGAGCAGAACTCTGAGGCATTCAGCATCTTCAGCCAATGCATGACTGGCTATGCCGCGCCGACACATGCAGCGACAGTCTCCGCATATGATTTCTCAGGAATTGAATTGCTGGTGGACGTAGGCGGCGGCTATGGCACACATCTGGCTGCGATCCTCAATGCAAATCCAAATTTGCGGGGAGTGCTCTTCGATCAGCCTTCAGCGGCGGATGGTGCAAAAAGCGTGTTGGCTGAGCAGGGCTTGTCGCAAAGATGCGAATTCGTCGCGGGTGATTTCTTCCAGGCAGTACCAGCCGGCGGCGATGCTTACCTGATGTCACACATCCTGCACGATTGGGATGATCAGCAGTCCGCGACAATTTTGCGGAATTGCCGACAGGCGATGAAACCGAACGGTAGGGTTCTGGTAGTTGAAACGGTGATTCCCGCCGGGAACGAATTTTCTCCCGGCAAGCTGTTCGATCTCGAGATGATGGTTTTGGTCGGCGGACTGGAGCGCACAGAGGCCGAATATCGCAGACTGTTTGAAACCGCCGGGTTCGATTTGTCGCGCATTATATCAACACGCGCGCCGGAGAGTATCATCGAAGGTATCTCTAAATAGTCACGAATGCTTACTATCTTTGGGGTACATCTCAACCCGGGTTTGTGCCCCTTCGTTTTTAGTTTGCTCCGCAATCAGAATCTTTAATTCCGCAAAGGGAGAAACAGTAAATTGAATAAACGCCGGTGTCTGTCAGCTGAGGTCACATTGCTTTTCCTGCTCCTGGCATTTATCTCGTCCGCGACCGCCCAAACCGCGCCACGGGTAGCGCGGATTGGTGAAGTTACCGACGAATATTTCGGCGTAACCGTCAGTGACCCGTACCGCTGGATGGAAGATCTGGAAGCGAAAGAGACAGTCAATTGGCTAAAAGATCAGGCAGAATATGCTCGTAATTATCTCGACCGTTTGCCAATCCGGAATCGTATCTTGCAGGAATTGAACGGCTTGAACGACACGGTCGCAATAATCAGCGATGTTCGTAATTGCGGGAGTCAATTTTTTTACCTCAAACGCAGTCCGGGTGAGCAAGACAATAAAATCTATGCCCGCGACGGACTCGGCGGCGTCGAACGCCTTGTCACCGATCCGGAAAAGCTGTCAAGTGAGAACAGGCGTTACTCATTGGGCGACTGGAGCATCTCCTGGGACGGCAAATATATTTCTTATCTTGTGGCGGCCGGCGGTTCAGATGTCGGTGAGTTGCACGTTGTCGAAACCGCGACTGGAAAAGACCTCGAAGAACGAATTGACCGAACGGGTGCTGGCCCTGGCGAGTGGCTGCCCGACGGTAAATCGTTTCTCTATCCACGTTTTCCAAAATTGCCCGAAAACGCGCCACAGGCCGATCGCTATCTTAAAACCCTCGTTTACAAACACGTATTGGGAACAAGCCCCGACTCGGACAGACCCGTATTCGGGTTTGGCGTAAATCCCGAGATCAATCTCGATCCCAGCCTGTTCCCGCTGATTCGCACGAACCCAGGTTGGAAATATGTTTTCGCCGCTACTTCTAATGTCTTGCCGAATACTGAAATATACGTTGCGCCGCTCGATGCCCTCAACCAGGCGGTAGTACCCTGGAGAAAGATCGTCAGCTTCGCCGATCAGGTATCGTCTTTCGATTTGCGCGGAGATGATTTGTATCTGCAGACCTTCAAACAGACCCCGCGTTACAGAATCGTTCTGACAAACATCACAAAACCGAATGTTGCAACTGCGACAACGGTTTATTCGGGCGGGGAGGCGGTGGTCGAAGCCATGACGGCGCAACGAGATGCCCTATATGTGCAGACGCTGGATGGCGGCAGTCGGGAAATTTACCGCATCGATTACAGAACCAAAAAAGCAGAACCCTTGAAATTGCCATACAATGGCTCAGCGTCACTTGCAGCAACCGAAACGAACAAAGATGGTGTTTACTTCACAATCGATTCCTGGACGAAATCCTCGACTCATTTTAGATACGATCCGAACACTAACAGCGTCAGCGACACAAAAATAATTCCGCCGATTTCTATCGACATGGGGAACGTCGAGGTTGTTAATGCCAGGGCAAAGTCTCACGACGGAACGATGATCCCTCTGGTTGTTATCCATAAAAAGGGGTTGCTTCGCGACGGTTCGAATCCAACATTGATCCGAGGTTACGGCGCTTATGGATTTGAAAACACTTCGCCGGTTTTTGCGTCGAGTTATTTGCCGTGGTTAGAACGGGGTGGTGTGGTCGTTTTCACCGGAGTGCGCGGCGGCGGTGAATATGGGGAAGAATGGCATATTGGTGGTTTCAAGCAGACAAAGCCGAATACCTGGAAAGATTTCATCGCCTGCGCAGAGTACCTGATTCGAGAAAAATACACTTCGCCCGCATACCTCGCCGGACTGAGCTACAGCGCTGGCGGAATCCTGATAGGCAGAGCGATTACAGACAGACCGGATTTATTCGCTGCCGCCATCATTCAATCCGGTGATTCAAACCCCCTGCGCGACGAGACTGTCGTTGACGGCGCTGCCAATAGCGCTGAGTTCGGCACGGTCAAAATCGAGAACGAGTTTAAAGCGCTTTATGAGATGGACTCGTATCATCATGTTAAGAACGGAGTAAAGTATCCCGCAGTCCTGTTCATGCAGGGGATCAACGACTCGCGTGTCCCTGTATGGCAATCGGCAAAGATGGCGGCGCGACTGCAGGCAGCGACGACCAGCGGCAAACCAATTCTGCTGAGGATTGATTACGATGCCGGTCATGGCGGGGTCGGTACAACACAAAAACAACGGAATGAATATCAGGCGGATGTTTTCTCCTTTCTGTTTGAACAACTTGGATCTCGAACAGTCCCGATTGCCAATCCGTGACAAAAGCAATGGTGTCCAGACGAGCTGAGCGTCCGCATGTATAGATATAAATAGCGTGAATGCGTCTGATAATGTATGTTATGCAATAAAGGCAGATTGACTTTTAAAATGAGTTACAATTACCCTAAAACCATTAACCCCCTTTTATTTAGATAGGATTAAACTCATGGAATGCTTCGACAAAAAATCCGTCAATTCTTGAATTACATTTTGGTCCTCTATCGAAAGCGATCCGCCGTCAGCGTTCCATGTAAACGTCGAACCTGATGGAAATTGTGTCAGCTTTTCCTCAAATGATTTCAGCGAATTCGATTCGTATTGCAAACACGAAAAGTGTTCGCCATCTCTAAAATGGCTGTATGAAATGGGCCAGGGTTTAGTTTCCATCCTGGCGATCACTCCGTCGACTTGTTTTTGAAGTTCTAACGTGCCGACGATCTGTCTCAACTGGCGCAATTGGACCTGGTCTACGGTCCAGGATTTGGCGCTTACAATCGACTGGAGGTGCTCTTGAAGGAAAGCTTGAGAGGAATAACCTCACCTGCTTTGAATTGCGACCTTCCATCCGCCGTTTGGACCTGCAAGGTAGCCTCCGCAGTGACTTGGTCCTGCTGAACGCCGAGCGCCGATGCAGCCACCGATAGGAAAATGAGAACGAACAAAAACGGTAAGTGATGCAGCAATCGAGTCATTTGTCACCCCTTTTGAAACTGCGCAGAGGTTAAACTGACTTGTCGAATAGATCGCCTACATCAGCGATCTTACGATCTGCTGATTGATGGCGAAAACTGTAGCATTACAGACAATTCCCGTCTACACGTTTTCATTCTCTGTTTCAGCCAGATAACCGGCCGCTCGTGAACAATAGCTTTGACAGCAGGTTGCGTTAGCTATAAGATTATCTTGATTCTCCTTCTCGACTACCCCAGTCTTCCCAAACCTGAGAGGGAGCCAACATGTGCAGTTCTGTCTTCGTTAATCAGCATAGCTATGCGGCTGGTCGTCAAGCTTTCTTGTGTTTGACTATCTGTCTGGCAGATGTATGGATAAGAAAACAAAGATCCTGATTGTGGATGATGATCACGACACGCTGGAACTGTACACCTATATACTCAGGACAGCAGGATACGACGTCGTTACCACTTCAACAGGAAAAAGTTGTCTCCAACTCGCCAGAAGCGAACGTCCCGACCTGGTCCTCCTCGACGTTATGATTCCTGACGTTGATGGCATTCAGGTTTGTAAGACTCTCAAGAACGATCCAGAGCTGAGCAGGATTTGTGTTATCCACGTCTCCGGAATGCAAACTTCGTCCGTTGCTAAAGCTGAAGGTCTGGACGCAGGCGCCGACGGATATTTATTAAAGCCTGTTGATGACCGCGTGCTGCTCGCGCACGTGCGAGCTATGATCCGAATGAGGAATGCAGAAGCGGCCCTCGCGCACGCACAGGAATTGAAACTCCTGGAAAACTACTCATCACCTTTTCAAACAACAGTTACATCTCAGTTATTTGCAGGCGACCCTCTGATTACGACCCATCCTGAAATATTTAATGAAATGGTTGAGCGGTACGGCGAAATCCTGGATCTATCGTTGGATCATCGAGCATACAAAATCGATAACAGCATAGTTAACTCTCTCAAAACCCTGGTCGAACGGTTGGGATTCATGCGGGCCGGACCTCGCGACGTCGTCGACATACACCGACAAGCGCTTCGCCGCAAACTCTCAGGCGTCAACCAGCAGAAATCACGAGCTTATCTTGAAGAAGGTCGATTACGCGTTCTGGAATTGATGGGATACTTAACCTCTTATTATCGCACTTATGCGTTTGGTTTCAACAGACGCAACTCTTCTGAGACTTCTGAAACCGGCATAGCGCAGGGAGAGAGTCAGTGAATAAGTACTTGCTGAAATTGTATGTTGCCGGACAGACAATCAGATCAGGTCGTGCGATCGCTAACGCTCAGCGAATCTGCGACAACGAGCTGAAGGGATTGGCAGAGCTGATTATTATCGACATACTGGAACGACCGGAAGTAGCTGAAGAGGAAAAGATTTTGGCTACGCCGACTCTCATTCGGCATTTGCCTCCGCCATTGCGGCGAATGATCGGAGATCTTTCGGACACTAACGAAGTCCTGATGGGACTTGACCTGCACTACGATGGCGCCGGACTACCTACTGATAAATGAGGAATATGGAAATTAACGACCGAGTACAGATCGAAAAACTGGAAACCGGCATCCCCGGGTTCGATTTTATCTCAATAGGAGGCCTGCCAAAACAACGAATAACCCTGGTGTCCGGAACGGCAGGCAGCGCAAAGACTGTTTTCGCAACTCAGTTTCTTGCTGAAGGAATCCTTAAAGCAGACGAACCGGGAGTCTTTGTAACCTTCGAAGAGTCAGCCGCAGATATTCGCAAAAACGTAAAAGGCTTTGGCTGGGATATCAAAAAATGGGAACGCGACAGCAAATGGGCTTTTATCGACGCGTCGCCTCAACCCGGTGATGAATCTATCGAAGTCGGCGATTACGATCTGGCAGGACTGCTTACACGGATAGATCATGCCGTACAAAAGCTTAAGGCGAAAAGGGTTTCCATCGATTCTTTGGGCGCGATATTCACGCAGTTTTCCGATCCGTCAATTGTCAGGAAAGAGCTATTCAGATTAGTCTCTGCGCTCAAACGTATGGATGTGACAGCCGTTGTCACAGCAGAATGCACAGAGGATTACGGCGCGATCAGTCGTTATGGCGTAGAGGAATTTGTCGCGGACAACGTTGTTATTTTGCGCAACATTCTGGAGGGTGAAAAACGGCGCAGAACTCTGGAAATTTTGAAATTCCGCGGGACAGGTCATGCCAAAGGCGAGTTCCCTTTTACAGTTCTGCCAGATCAAGGCCTGATCATCATTCCACTGTCCGCAATAGAGCTAAAACAAAAGTCATCTGACATTAGGATCACCTCTGGCAATCAGGCTCTGGACGAGATGTGTGGCGGCGGATTCTTCCGCGATTCAATAGTTCTGGTCTCCGGCGCGACGGGAACCGGTAAGACCCTGTTGACCACAGAGTTCGTCGCAGGTGGAGTCGACAACGACGAACGCTGCCTGTTATTCGCATTTGAAGAGAGCCGCGAACAGCTTTTCCGAAACGCCATCGGTTGGGGCCGTCATTTCGACCAGATGGAAAAAGAGGGTAAGCTGAAAGTAGTGTGCGAATATCCCGAATCCGCCGGACTTGAAGATCATTTGATCGTTATTAAATCGGAGATCGAAAATTTCAAACCCAATCGCGTGGCGGTCGATAGTCTTTCGGCGCTTGAGCGAATTTCGACGCAAAAAGGTTTCCGCGAATTTGTAATAAGCGTGACTTCATTCATAAAACACCAGGAGATTGCCGGGTTGTTTACGTCCACAACGCCCAGTTTGATGGGCGGCGGATCTGTGACGGAAACCCACATCTCGACGATCACCGACTCGATCATCTTGCTGCGCTATGTCGAAATGTACGGCGAGATGAAACGCGGGCTTACAGTCCTGAAGATGCGCGGCTCTATGCATAATAAAGATATCCGAGAATTCGCGATCGACAGCGAAGGTATGCATATCGGGAAACCGTTCCGCAATGTGACCGGTATTCTGGCTGGTACTCCGCAACATCTTTCCCCTGGCGAGATCGATCGATTAGGAGACTTGTTCAACGAGCATTAATTTGCTGCTAACCTTTTAGCAGTGACTCTCCCTTTTTAGTTTCACACAAAGTACAACAGGCTGCCAGCCTGTTGAATAAGGCGACTGAACACCAACGCCTGATTTTTCCGAGAGCAGCAACAGGCTGGCAGCCTGTTGTAAGGGAGAAATATGCCCGAAGACGAGAGCATTGTTCGAAGATCGTTGGAAGAGCAACGAAGGCTGCTGCAGGCCAGCGAAAGGCGCTTCCGAAATGTCATAAACCGAATCAGCGACAGCATCGTCATCGTTAACGGAGAAGGACTGGTGCTGTTTGTCAATCCAGCCGCCGAAGCTCTCTTCGGACGCTCTTCACAGGAATTGATCGGCAGTTTCTTTGGTTTTCCAACGGCCGCCGGCGAAATCACAGAGATTGATATTGTCAGGCCTGATGGGACCAGCATTGCCGAGATGCGCGTCGTCGCAACTGAATGGGAGAACGAACCGGCCTGTCTCGCCTCGCTGCGAGATATCACAGATCGGAAACGAGCCGAAGAAGAGCGAGCCAAATCGCTGACGGCGGAGATTGCCCGCAAGGAAGCCGAAGCTGCACGCGAGCGCGCGATCTTTTTGGCCGATTGGAGCAACGCCCTGACACTAACTCTGGATAGCGAAGGCGCGCTGGCGAACGCTGCGCGATCGGCAATTCCCTACTTCGCCGATTGGTGTGTTATCGAAATCGCGGGAGACACACAATCCGAAAATGCATTGACTGTTGTTCATTCAAGTGAAGCCAACAGAGAACTGGCCAGCAAATTACAAGAAATCTATCAGGAAAATAACGACAGTGCCGAAACCTTCGCTATTAAGGAACCTAAATGCTACTCGAAGATAACAGACGAACAGCTGGCAGACGAGAATTTCGATGACGGGACTGTAAAACTGCTTCGGGCTGCAAACGTCGTTTCTGTAATGATTCTGCCTCTTGCAGTTCATCAGCGGTCTTTAGGCAGATTGATATTTGCGATGGCAGAATCCGGTCGTGAATATACATCTACGGACCTGATGTTTGCCGAGGATCTGGCAAGTCGAGCGGCAAGCGCAGTCGAAAACATTCGACTTTACCACCAGGCACAGGAATCGAATCGCCTGAAAGACGAATTCCTGGCGACTTTGTCTCACGAGTTACGCACACCGCTGACAGCGATACTCGGATGGGCAAAGGTCTTGAGTACCGGCAGGCTTGATGAAACCGCATCCAAAAACGCGATCATGGCAATCGACCGTTGTGCGAAGGCGCAGTCGCAAATAATAAGCGACATATTAGACGTCTCCCGAATTGTCAGTGGCAAGCTCAGGCTTGAGTTCCAACCGACGTGTTTAGTAGACGTAGTCGATTCCGCTCTTGCCGCTGTTCGCCCAATGGCTGAGGCCAAAGGTATATCGATTAAGACAGAATTTTCCGACCCGGCTGCAATAGTGCTTGGCGATCACGACCGTCTGCAACAGGTAATTTGGAACCTGCTGCAGAACGCTTTGAAGTTTACGCCAAGCGACGGCACAGTCGAGATCAAACTGGAAAAGGACGATTCTCAGGCCAAGGTAATTGTGTCCGACAGCGGTCAGGGCATTAATCCGGAATTCCTACCGTACGTGTTTGATCGGTTCCGCCAGGCCGATGGAACAACAACCAGAAAACATGGTGGTCTGGGACTGGGACTGTCCTTGGCGCGGCACCTGACTGAACTGCACGGCGGGCGGATTTACGCCGCGAGCGATGGAGACGCCAAAGGCGCAACTTTCACAATCGAGCTGCCAATAGCAGAGTTCAACAAGACAACCGATGATCCCGTACCGAGCGCCGAAACCGCGCACAAGCCAGACGATCACGACGGTAATCACGAAGAATTGCCCTGCGATATCCTCGATGGCATTTATGCCCTGGTTGTCGATGATGACCAGGATACCTGTGATTTACTGACGGCAGTTATCTCGCGTTGTGGTGCGCGAGTCGAAACAGCCAAATCAGCGCAGCAGGCTATTCATTCGATCGAGAACGCACGACCTAATATTCTGGTCAGCGATATCGGAATGCCGGAAATGGACGGATACGGTCTGATGAAGCGGATAAGAGAGATAGAAGCAAAGCAGAAATGGGATCCGATTCCCGCGCTGGCCGTCACCGCTTATGCCCGAACGGAAGACAGAGTAAAGGCAATATCGTCGGGATTCCAGGTCCATCTGGCAAAGCCGATCGATCAGGACGAATTGATAAAGTGCATGGCCAATCTCTGCGGTCGCGCATAATTCCTTTGTACAACTGGCGCATTCAAATGGTATAAACCTGCCATTATGGCAAACACATCACGTTCGGAATCATTATTTGACGAGGCAAAACAATTCATTCCCGGTGGCGTCAACAGCCCTGTCCGCGCTTTTCGCGGCGTGGGCGGAAAATCGCCACGGTTTATAACTCGTGGCTCGGGCGCATATCTCTACGATGCCGATGGAAACAAGCTTATAGATTATGTCGGCTCGTGGGGGCCGCTGATCCTGGGGCATTCGCATCCTGACGTAGTTAAGGCGATATCTGAAGCGGCCAGCAACGGCACCAGCTTTGGCGCTCCGACCGAAGCTGAAATCCGTTTGGCGCGAATGATTTGCGAGTACTACCCGTCCATCGATAGAGTCCGCCTGGTCAATTCAGGCACCGAAGCGACAATGACGGCAATCAGGCTTGCACGCGCCGCGACACGCCGCGACCGATTTGTTAAATGCGAAGGTTGTTATCACGGACACTCTGATGCTCTGCTGGTTAAAGCCGGATCGGGTGTTGCAACGCTTGGCTTGCCCGACAGTCCGGGAGTTCCGTCCGATCTCGCGAAGCTGACTTTAACAATCCCATATAACTCGCTGGCGGCCGCTGAAGAAGCTTTTGCCAAATATCCGGATGAAATTGCCTGCATAATAATAGAGCCAATTGCCGGAAACATGGGTTGCGTTCCGCCTGCGGAAGGTTACCTTCAAGGTTTACTTGAACTCTGCCATTCAAAAGGCGCCTTGCTGATTATCGATGAGGTGATGACAGGCTGTCGCGTTGCAAGAGGCGGCGCGCAGTCGATCCATAACATTAAACCTGACATCACAACTCTCGGAAAAGTAATAGGTGGAGGCTTACCTTTAGCGGCAGTAGGTGGACGCGCTGAGATTATGGATCTGCTTGCGCCTGTCGGCCCTGTATATCAGGCCGGGACTTTATCCGGTAATCCTTTAGCCGTTGCGGCCGGAATTGCTCAGCTTAAACTACTTGCCGACGACAAAGTTTATGAAAGACTTGAAGCATCCTCTAAACATCTGACCGACGGAATGACATCGATTGCGGGAGAATTCGGAGTCGACGTAACCACCAACCGAGTCGGCTCGATGTTCACAATGTTCTTTAACAAAGGGCCTGTTATCGATTGGGATAGCGCTAAACGTTCGGATACTGCAAAGTTCGCGACGTTCTTTCATGCAATGCTTGAACAAGGTGTTTATTTGGCTCCGTCGCAATTTGAAGCTGCGTTTATGAGCTACGCACATACAGACGAAGACATAGAAGCAACATTAAAAGCTGCGCATGAGGCTTTTGCAAAACTCTGAAGTTCGTTAGTCCCGCATTCAGGCGGAAGTTTTAAAACTTCCGCCTGAATGCGGGACTAACGAACTAGTATCAATAACCGGTTGCGGCCAGCACCAGAGGAATGATCAAAGCGCTGCCGCCGTTGTCGAAGACAAATCGCAGATAGCTGGCCTTAGATTTCGGAACCAGAATAACGTCCTGGTCCTGCACCTTCAGGTCCTGACTTAGCTCACCCTTTTTAGCGAGAGCTTTGAAGTTGATATTATAGACGTGCGGACGCGGATCGGAAGGATTCTCTTTTCGGATCAATTTGATCTGAGTTTGCGAAGCTGCCGCTGTCAATCCCCCAGCCGTCGCAATCGCGGTTACAACGTCCATATCGTCGTTTCTTATGTCTACGACAGTTGGGTTTTTGACTTCGCCCATAACGAAGACGCGTCTGTGTTTGCCGATTGGGACAAAAATGAAATCGTCTTCTTTAATTGGCACGTCCAGCTTGCGGTTTCCAGCTTCAAGTAAATCTCGAAGATTGATATTTATGATCGTATCAGGATTGCGGATTATGTAGGCCACATCGGGCGGAGCATATATCGGTGTGCTGTACCCCTGTCCGGGTGCGTTCTCGCGAGCAACACCGCCAGCCAAACTCAAGGCACGCAAAAGCGTCGTTGTATCGGTTGTGAATTCGATCGGTCCTGGCTTCATGACCTGACCGAGTACATATGCCTTCAGTGGCGAGTATTTTGTAATCGCAACAGATACCAGTGGGTTTTGATAGATCTCTGAAAGTTTTCCCTTTACTCGCTCTGCCAGTTGTTCGCGTGTCAGCCCGGCCGCTTCGACGCTGCCGATGTAATCGAAGGTGATTCTGCCGTCCGGTCCGACCGGATAGGCATGCGAAAGCTGCAGTTCACCTATTACTTTAATATCCAGCTCGTCTCCGATGCGGATTTTGTAAGGAGCGCGTTCTGTATTTTCTGTCGCGGGATTGTTTGGGATTTCAGGAAGATCGATAGCCTGTTTGCGGTCGCTATTAGGCTTCTGATCCTGTTGCGCCACCGAAATCACTGGCAATATTGAACAGACCAACAAGGAAGTTAATGTTAAAAGAATTACTTTAAGTCTTATGGCCGATTTCATAGATTCCCTTGTGTACACAACAATCCCAAAACAGTCTTATCAGCTATTTGTATCGGCAGATTTCAGGCTTATCAATAGAGATGAAACGGAACTCTAACAAGTCGCGAGACCCCCGATCATTGTTGCTTAATACCGGTAAATAAACGTCTTGCAATCTGATCTGAGATAGGTGAAACTCCCTTTCTGTCAGGACCACGAGCAATCTCTCGAGTTAACTTGGCCATTCAAGTCTCGATTCGAGATTCTCATCTAATCGAAATCTGTTCCAGAAGGGCCGACTGGGCAAATCTTGATCGTCGGTGCGAAGTACACTAGCTTCCCATCGCAGCTCGGAATCTCTCTGATCGAAAGGACAATTGTAATATGCGCAAGCCACGAAATAAGCGGGAGAAGTCGTATCCGTTTTTTGGGCGAGCGGTGGTCATGCTTGCCGGTTTATCGTTATCGACAGTACTCTGCCTGTCTTTCAATTTCCCTGGTGGTTCAGCGAAAGCGCAAACTGACAATCAGATATCTCCGGCCGGAATGCAGCAGATCGCAGCCTTATTGGCCGAAAAAGCGTCCCGAACGCCGGCCCAGCAAAAGATCGATTCGCAACTACTCCAGCGATGACAGCAGGCGTCCAACTAGAACGTGCAAACGTCAGTGCCGACGCGACGGGAATGGTAATGGTAGACATCAACGCCAAGATCAGTGACGCACTAATAGCGAATATCGAATAACCGGGCGGCAAGAGTCCGCAATCAGTTTTCCATCGATGTTCTAAGGGTGTTAAACTGGGCGCAATTCTACTCTTAAATTAAACGGTCGACCTTTTGAAGTAATTCGCAAAGCAATAATAAAGGAGCACAACCTAACAAGCACAAGTAGTGTGTGAGACACAACAGCTCGAGGGCTCTGGGTTTATGAAACAACGCGCTAATCGCCGACCTGCTTCCCTACCTATCATCATTCAAATTGTGGTTGCGGCCATTATTCTGGGTATTCTGACATTCGGCCCGGCTGCGTTTTCCAGGGTAGGAACGGCCAGAAACTGGACTGGTGACAAATCAAGCAGTAATCCGCGCGGGACGAATAAAAGAGCATCTCAGGCTAACAGAATCGCTGAGCCAGGTCGTGTAACAGAATCAGGTATCCGCCAGATTGCCGCGCTTCTGGCCGACAAAGAGAGTCGCACGCCAACTCAACAGAAGATCGACTCGCAATTGCTGCAGGCTGTTAGAGAGTCTCGCGGCCAACGAATGGTTGTGGGCCTTGACCTTGCTCCGGCGGATGTAAATGCGGATACAGCCGGAAATCTTACTGTGGATATCAGCGCCACAGTTACCGATGATTTGCTGGCAAAGATTTCGAGTCTTGGTGGCAAGATCATTTATCCCTCGGCTCAATTCAAAGCGATTCGAGCGCAGGTCAATTTATCCAGTATTGAAACCGTGGCCGCATTTCCGGAAGTGACTTTCATTCAACCCGCCGTGAAGGCATACACAAACAGGATACCTGGCCACCCGAGTGGACGAATGTATACGGCGGGCTCAAAAATCGTTGATGGGTCCTCTTTCGCACCTAATGGAAGGTCGGGCTACCGAACATCATTTGCCGAACGCGCCGAAAATGTACGCAGGCAGTTGCTCAGCCATTTTGGCGGCCTGAATGCAGGAATGCCATATTTTACAGGCACGGTCAACTCAGAGGGTGATCGAACTCACCGGGCCGATGACGTTCGCAGCACCTTCGGGTACGCTGGCGAAGGTGTCAGGATCGGCGTCATATCAGACAGCTTTAACGCGAATGGCGGTGTGCCGAATCTTATCAGCAGCGGTAACCTGCCGGGTCCGGGCAATCCGTTCGGCCATACGATTCCAGTAACCGTTGTTCAGGACGATCAAAGTCAGGGCGATGCAGACGAAGGAGCTGCGCTGCTGGAGATTGTTCATGATATCGCGCCGAACGCCCAGCTCTTTTTCGCTACAGCAAATGTCAGCGAGGCCAGTTTTGCGGAAAACATTCTTGCCTTACGAAATGCCCCAAATAATTGCGACATCATTATTGATGATGTGCAGTATTTCGACGAGCCACCTTTTCAGGATGGAATCGCAGCGCAAGCGGTTAATACCGTTACCGCGAACGGCGCTCTTTATTTTTCCGCAGCGGGCAATAACGGTTCGTTAGCGAAAGGCACGTCGGGGGTTTGGGAAGGAGACTTCTCCGATACCGGTTCCACACTGACTATCCCTGGCAATGGAAAGACGGGGACGGTTCTCAATTTTGGCACTCGTTCATTTCCGTCGGAAGGCGATACAATCACGGGATTCGGAAATGCCTTTACCTTGAGCTGGGCCGATCCGCAGGGATCCTCAAGCGATGATTATGATCTCTTCATAATGGATTCCTCTCTAACTACGGTCAGGGCCTCATCAACAAACATCCAGAATGGAACACAAAATCCTTTCGAAGCGATAACAAGCGGGACAATACATCTCGGTGACAAACTAGTCGTCTTCAAATCCGCCAGCGCCGCAGTTCGCGCAATCAGTCTAAACACCCAGGGCGGTACCTTGTCAGTAGCGACTGCCGGCCAGACTTTCGGTCATTCCGCATCCTCGAACGCATTTAGCCTGGCAGCAACACCGGCGGCGGAAGGCTTCGATTTTAGTTCTCCTTTAGGGCCCTTTCCCAATCCGTTTACGAATTCGAACACTGTCGAAAAGTTTTCTTCGGACGGACCGCGCAGAGTATTCTTTAATGCGGATGGTTCCCCGTTAACTCCGGGAAATTTGCTTTTTGGCAGCAATGGAGGGGTTGCTCGAAATAAACCGGATATTACTGCAGCTGACGGTGTTTCTGTTGCGCCCATCGGTTTTATTCAGTCCCCATTCTTTGGGACCTCTGCTGCTGCTCCTCATGCGGCCGCAATCGCCGCATTGCTTAAATCTGCTAACCCATCGCTAAGTCCTCAGCAAATTAGAAACATTCTCACCAGTACAGCATTGGACATAGAAACTCCGGGATTTGATAAAAACAGCGGGTTTGGGATCGTTCAAGCTTTTCAGGCTATGCAACAAATTCAGCCGAGCCCAACAGTGAGCCTGACTATGGGAACAGTTACGGCGAGCGAAGGAGACTTCAGCAATCATAACGGAGCTATTGAACCTGGCGAAACGGTCAACCTGGTTATTACTCTGAACAACCCGTCGGGAGCGGTCGCAAACAATGTCAAAGCAACACTTTTTGGGACTGGAGCGAATGCTACCAGTCCTGTCTCGTATGGCACGATTCCCGCGTTTGGCAGCTCGACTAATACGTCCACTCCACTGAAAGTTGGAATTCCGACCTTTGTCGGATGCGGGTCGCAAGTTCAATTATTCCTGATCGTCTCTTTTGACGGCGGCGCAAGTCCCCAGCAGTTTCCTGTTACAGTGAACACCGGAGGACAGCTCGCGCCTATTTCTTCAACGCTCGGCAATCCAGCGTCTGGCACGGGGTTCACAGCGATTACCGGCACCCAAACCGGGATTATAAAGCGAAACGGTTCGGCTACGTCTTGTCCAGGAACTTTCACCAATCCGGGGCTGGCAGATTCAACCGGTCTACGTGCGTTTGACGCATATACCTTTATAAATCGGGGTCCGGATCAATGCATTACCGTTACTTTGAACAGCCCGAATGGTGCGAATCTTTACGTTACTGCTTATAACCTCTTTGGATACGATCCGACGGAACCTGCTGGTGGTGAGCTGGTTGGCGCCGCGGGTTCATCCGGAACACAGCAAAGCTTCAGCTTTAAGGCCGTTGGTGGTCAGCGTTTTTTCGTAGTCGTTCATGAGGTTACACCCGGCGGGGCGGTGGGGTCGCCGTATACGCTTGCCGTTTCGCCCTTAACGGTTTGCGCAACAGCTCCTGCCTGTAATCAATTCTCAGTCTCGCCGGCATCCTTGCCGGCGGCGGCACTTGGTGTTCCTTACGCTCCTCAAAAGTTTACTGTGACAGGAGGTAGTGGGCTTAATACTGTCTCTCTGCGGCCGTTATTTGCTCTATCATTGCCCGGCGGAATGGTCATTTCCGGCGACACCCTTTCAGGTACGCCAACACAAGCCGGTGAATTCATTATTGGCGCGGATATTCTGGATCCAATCTGTCAGGGAAATACTGTCAGCCGAGAACTTGATATCAGCGGAGATTTACCTGCGTCGATTGCGGTGCTATCGGGCTATGGCCAAAGCACGCCACCAGGAACTACATTTCCGTTGCCGCTCAAAGTAATTGTGCGAGATAAAGCCAACAAACCGCTTCCGGGTGTTGCGGTTTTCTTTGATCCTTCAACGAATAACTTTTCGTCGACACCCAGTGGAACATTCGCCGGAGGTAATCTATACATTACCGATGCTAATGGCATCGCAACGAGTTCTTCATTCAAAGCCAATTCCGTTGTAGGAACGTACTTTTTCTCCGCACTTGTTTCTAACGGATTTGGCAATATTGGTGCAGTTTTTAATCTCAACAATAGCTGCGCCCCTGTGGTGACTAATAACGCCGATAGCGGGCCCGGATCATTGCGTGATGCGGTAACGAATGCCTGTGATCACAGCACCATAACCTTCGCTCCAAACGTCACAGGTACAATTGCGTTGACCAGTGGAGAGATTGTTATCAGCAAGAACATAACTATCCAAGGTCCCGGAGCAAATGTACTTTCCATAAGCGGCAGTCACAGATCGAGGGTTTTCACCGCAAATGCCAATTTCTTCGAGGGCACTGGTTCAACTATATCCGGATTAACGATCCGAGATGGCGCGCCTTCGAGTTCAGACACAAGTGGAGGTGGAGGGGGAGTACTTCTGCTGAATTTGGCCAGGTTGACGCTTGTGGATTCGGTTGTTTCAGGTAACGATGTATCCAATTCCGCAGTTCCGTCAGGGGGAGGAATCGAGGCGGCCACTAGCGCAACTCTTACTCTTACACGATGCGCAGTTATCAATAATACTGCCGGTCTAAACGGCGGCGGAATACACCTAATATCTTCGGGAACGATAATTATTTCCAACACTACGATCGCAGGAAATAAAACCGGTCCATCGGGAAAAGGTGGCGGAATTGAGTTAGAGATAGCGCCGGACTCAAGGGGATTTTCCGCCGGCATTACGGACTCTACGATTTTTGGAAACTCGGCGAACGTTGGTGGCAATATAGCCAATTTCTCGGGTGGATCAATACAGTGTGGATTCGGCAACAGCATAGTAGCAGGTGGAATATTGATCGGGACATCGGCTCTTGGTCCGGATTTAAATGGCAGTGTTTTTGGCAGTGGGCAAAACA